>NZ_JADPIQ010000115.1:0-539 GCF_023073015.1 Bradyrhizobium sp. 87 | reverse complement strand
ACGCGCGCCGGCTGCTCGCTCGCTGCCAGCATCACCGGCGCCGACGTCCGCCTGCTCCGCGAAAAATTCCCCGGCGTGCCTGTCGTTGCCTATGTCAACACCTCCGCGGAGGTGAAGGCCGAGGTCGATATCTGCTGCACCTCGTCGAACGCGGTGCAGGTGGTCGAAAGCCTCGGCGCACCAAGCGTGATCTTCCTGCCCGACCGCTATCTCGCCACTTACGTGGCCTCGAAGACCGACGTGAAGATCATTGCCTGGAAGGGCGCCTGCGAGGTGCACGAGCGTTTCACTGGCGCCGAGCTGCGCAGCTACCGCGAGGCCGATCCCTCCGTGCAGATCATCGCTCATCCCGAATGCCCGCCGGACGTGCTGGCCGAGGCCGATTTCACGGGCTCGACCGCGCACATGATCAACTGGGTGCGCGAGCGGCGGCCGCGGCGGCTGGTGATGATCACGGAATGCTCGATGGCCGACAATGTCCGCGCCGAGCTGCCCGATGTGGAGATGCTGCGCCCCTGCAACATCTGCCCGCACATGAA
>NZ_JADPIQ010000108.1:0-2265 GCF_023073015.1 Bradyrhizobium sp. 87 | reverse complement strand
GGACTAAACCGCTCGCGCGGTAGGCACGACGGCCGGCAGCGCGGCTGAGAGGATAGCGCAACGAGGCGTCCTGTCTTGAGATGAGGGGTTCGCAACCTTCACCCAAGACAGGAGCATCCCCATGACCGACGAGGCCACGAGCCCGTTGCGGCCGCGCATGATCGAAGACATGACGATCCGCAAGTTCGCGCCGAAGACCCAACATGACTATGTGCAGAGGGTCAAGAACTTCGCGGTATTCCTCGGGCGATCGCCGGAAACGGCGAGTTTTGAGGACGTGCGGCGCTACCAGCTGCATCTGGCATCGAGCGGCGTTGGCGTGCCGACTATCAACCAGACCGTCTCGACGCTGCGGTTCTTCTTCAAGGTCACGCTCAAGCGCAACGAGATCGTCGAGCACACCCACGTCATTCACGAGCCGCGCAAGCTGCCGGTGGTGCTGAGCCCGGAAGAAGTGGCGCGCCTGCTCGATGCGGCACCGGGGCTCAAGTACAAGGCGGCGCTCAGCGTAGCCTATGGCGCCGGCCTGCGGGCCAACGAGGTCGTCTCGCTCAAGATCTCCGACATCGACAGCAAGCGGATGATCATCCGGGTCGAACAGGGCAAGGGCGGCAAGGACCGTAACGTCATGCTCTCCCCACACCTGCTCGATCTGCTGCGCGCCTGGTGGAAGGCGGCACGGCCACAGGGCTGGCTCTTCCCTGGCCGCGATCCGGCCCAGCCGATGACCACGCGCCAGCTCAACCGCGCCTGCCACGCCGCTGCCCAGATGGCGGAGATCAACAAGCGGGTCTCGCTGCACACCTTGCGGCACAGCTTCGCCACTCATCTCTTGGAGCAGAACATCGACGTGCGCGTGATCCAGGTTCTGCTCGGTCACGCCAAGCTCGATACGACCGCGCTCTATACCCGCGTCGCCACCAAGACGATCAGCGAGGTGATGAGCCCGTTGGAGCACATCGCGATCAAGCTGAAGGAGGCCCGGCCGCCCGGCTGACGCGAGGCCGGCGTGTCTCGTCCGGCTCTGGAGGTTGCGGATATCTTCCGCGACCGTGGCCCGGCATGGCGGCAGGCCCATGCCGGCCGTGTCAGCCTCGACCAGTTGAAGGTGATGTCGGCGATCGAGAGCTGCCGCACGGCGGCGCTCGGCGGCCATGTCGCGCGCTGCGAGGACTGCGCCTACACGTCCATCGCCTACAACTCCTGCCGCAACCGGCACTGCCCGAAGTGCCAGGGCGCCGCGGCGAAGCAGTGGCTCGCCGATCGCCAAGCCGAGCTGCTGCCGGTGCCATATTATCACGTCGTGTTCACGCTGCCGGCCCGGATCGCCGACATCGCCTACCAGAACAGGGCCATCATCTACGATCTCCTGTTCAAGCTCTCGGCCGAGACGATGCTGACGATCGCCGCAGATCCGAAGCATCTCGGCGCCAGGATCGGTATCACGTCCGTGCTGCACACCTGGGGCTCGGCCATGACCCACCACCCGCATGTGCACATGATCGTGCCGGGCGGCGGCATCTCGCCCGACGGACAGCGCTGGGTGTCCTGCCGGCCGGGGTTCTTCCTGCCGGTGCGCGTGCTCTCACGCCTGTTTCGGCGGCTGTTCCTAGGTCGCCTCGCCGCCCTCCACCAGGCCGGGCGCCTGAGCTTCTTCGGCAACGACGCTCATCTCGCTGCAGCGCAGTCATTCGCCGCATTGCTTGCAGCGTCGCGCAAGACGGAATGGGTCGTCTATGCCAAGCGTCCGTTCGGCGGACCACAAGCCGTGCTGGCCTATCTGTCGCGCTATACTCACCGCGTCGCCATCGCCAACAGCCGCCTGATCGCCCTCGACCAGCACGATGTCACCTTCAGATGGAAGGATTATCGGGTCGAAGGCCGCGACCGGCAAAAGCGGATGACGCTCGCCACAGACGAGTTCATCCGCCGCTTCCTCATCCACGTGCTGCCAAAAGGCCTTCACCGCATCCGCCATTACGGCCTGCTCGCACGGGGCGTCTGCGCCGACAATGTCGCACGCGCGCGCGAACTGCTCGCCGTCAGCGATCGTGAGGATGAACCGACCGAGACCATCGTCGACAGCGGCAAGCCACCGTGTCCATGCTGCGGCGGCCGCATGATCGTCATCGAGGTTTTTGAGCGAGGTGCAATGCCGCACCGCCAATCGACCGCGCCAATCAGCGCCATCAGGATCGACACCTCATGACCGCGCATCGGCCATTCCGCAAAGCTGTTCGTCATGCCCGCCGCTCATCGACCGGC
>NZ_JADPIQ010000029.1:0-2396 GCF_023073015.1 Bradyrhizobium sp. 87 | reverse complement strand
GGCCACGGCTTTGAGGGATTGCGCGCGATAGGCCCAGGGAAGCAGCTGATCGATTTCGCTGTTTGGGTGACCGTTGACGATCCTGGTGAGCGCGTCAGTCAGGAAGGCAAGGGGATCGACGTCGTTCAGCTTACAAGTTTCTACCAGGGATGCGATGATGGCCCAGTGCTCGGCGCCGCCGTCGGAGCCAGCGAACAGTGCATTTTTCCGGTTGAGTGCGATCGGGCGGATCGAGCGCTCGACGGCGTTGTTGTCGAGCTCGATACGGCCATCGTCGATGAAGCGCGTCAGGCCCTCCCAGCGTGAGAGCGCATAGCGGATTGCGTCTGCCAATTTGCCCTTTTGACTGATCAGCGCAAGCTTGGCGCGGAGCCACCGTTCGAACGCTTCCGCCAGCGGTCGGCTTTTCTGTTGCCGAACGAGACGGCGCCCCTCGGCGCTGCGGCCACGGATGTCCTTCTCGACGGCATAGAGCTCGGCGATTTGCCTGAGCGCCTCGCTCGCAATGGGCGCCGGACCGGGTGTGGCAAGCTCGTAGAAGTTACGCCGCATGTGCGACCAGCAGAATGCAAGCCGAACATCGCCACGCTCGGCGAGCTTGCCATAGCCGGCATAGCCGTCGACCTGCAGAATCCCCTTGAAGCCTGCCACATGAGCGATCGGTCGATCGGCTTTGCGATCGGGGGCATAGACATAGGCGACGCCGGGCGGATCTGCGCCGCCCCACGGCCGGTCGTCCGCAGCATAGGTCCAGAGCTGACCGGTCTTGGTGCGCCCACGGCCGGGATCGAGCACCGGCATCGTCGTCTCGTCGGCGAACAGCTTTGGCCGTTGCTTAAGCTTGCCTAGGAGGCGCTCATGCAACGGACGCAGATGGAAGGCTGCCTGCCCCACCCAGTCCGCCAACGTTGAACGATCGAGCTCAATGCCTTGGCGGGCATAGATCTGCGCTTGCCGATAGAGCGGCAGGTGATCGGCATATTTTGACACCAGAACCTGTGCGACGGTTGCTTCCGTTGGCAGTCCGCCCTCGATCAGCCGAGCCGGAGCTGGCGCCTGCATGACGCCATCCTCGCAAACCCGGCAGGCGTATTTGGGCCGCCGGGTCACGAGGATCCGGAACTGCGCCGGGACCAGGTCCAGCCGCTCGCTTCTATCCTCGCCGATCCGATGTAACTCGCCTTGGCAGCAGGGACAGGTTCTGTCCTCGATGTCGACGATGACCTCGATCCGCGGCAGGTGCGCCGGCAAGGCGCCACGGTTGCCCCGGCGCTTGCGAGCTCGCGCATCACGGCCTTCAGGTGCACTGATGTCCTGTGCCGTCTCGCCGTACGCTGCGACTTGCTCGACGTCTTCCAGGCCCAGCAGCATCTGGTCTTCAGGCAGCGTCTCTGCCCGTCGGCCAAACCGATGCCGCTGCAATTCCTTGATGATCTGACGCAGCCGCTCGCTCTCGCACCGCTCGGCGAGCAGCATCGCTTTCAGCGTCTCCGGATCGTCAGGCAGGACGTCGCTCACAGCCAAATCAGAGCATATTCGCCGCCATCTGGCGACGCATCCGACGGTCCTGATTCACTTCGCCGCAGCGCTGCCAACAACTACCCGGGCTGCGCTGGCGCCGGCGTCCCCCGTGCCTCGTGCACAAGCCGCCAGTCGAGTCCTTCCAGCAGCGCCGACAATTGCGCTGCCGACAGGCGCATCACACCGTCCTCGATCTTCGGCCAGCGGAAGGTCCCATCCTCAAGCCTCTTGGCGAACAGGCACAGGCCCGTTCCATCCCAGAACACCAGCTTGATCCGGTCCGCCCGCTTGGCCCGGAACACATAGACAGCTCCCGAGAATGGATCTGCACCCATGCTCTCGCGCACCAGGGTCGCAAGACCCTCCATGCCCTTGCGGAAGTCTACCGGCTTGGTCGCCACCATCACCCGGACCGCACCTGACGGACCGATCACCGGCTCACCTTCAGCGCCTGGACAATCGACGCAATCATCGCCGTATCCGCTCCACGACCGGCTCGGATCGTGATGCCGTCCACTTCAATCTCGATGATCCCGCTATCTGCCTTGCGCACCGTTTTGCGCTCCCGGTGAGCACTTGGCGCCGGTACCACTGCGTCCACCACCGCCGGCACAAACTGTACTTCGTCAGCTTCGGAATGACCGCCTGCTGCTTCTCGCAACTGACGTCGCCAGCCAAACAGCTGCTGCGGCGACAATCCATGCCGTCGAGCCACGGAACACACCGAGTCGCCACTCGCCACGATCTCCGCGACGATCCGCACCTTGTCCTCGTCGCTCCACTTCCGCCGACGACCGGCTCCGGTGAAGACCTCGAGCCGCCGCACCGGCTCCGTGATAGCAGTATGCACTGTGTCCATTCTAAGCCTAACGGTC
>NZ_JADPIQ010000031.1:0-550 GCF_023073015.1 Bradyrhizobium sp. 87 | reverse complement strand
GTCGACGATGAGCAGCTTTGGCTTCGACAGCGCGAGCAGTTTCTCGTCCAGGCGTCGCTCGCCGTGGGCCTTGGCAAGACCTGCGACCAGCGTCGTCGCTGTGGTGAACTGCACCGTGTACCCGGCCAGGATCGCCTCTCGCCCCAGCGCGATCGACAAGTGCGTCTTGCCGACACCGGGCGGCCCGAGCAGCAGCACATTCTCGCCGTTGGCGATCCAACGTGACGCGGCAAGATCGCGGATCTGCTTTGGATCAATTGAGGGCTGCGCCTCGAAGTCGAAGCCAGCAAGCTCCTTCACGGCCGGGAAGTGTGCGAGCTTCAGCGCCATCTCGATGCGGCGATGGTCCTTGCGTGCGATCTCGCGCTCGCACAGCAAGATCAGGGTCTCACGCGCCGACAGGTTCGCGCGCGCCGCCTCGTCGAGCAAACTATCAAGCTGATCGCGGATGCCGGAGAGCTGCAATCGCGCCAGCATGGCATCTAGCGGATCGGTCGTCGCTTCCATTACCTTTTTTGCCCGCGTCATCAGAAGCGTCCTCCGACCACGG
>NZ_JADPIQ010000089.1:0-550 GCF_023073015.1 Bradyrhizobium sp. 87 | reverse complement strand
GTCGACGATGAGCAGCTTTGGCTTCGACAGCGCGAGCAGTTTCTCGTCCAGGCGTCGCTCGCCGTGGGCCTTGGCAAGACCTGCGACCAGCGTCGTCGCCGTGGTGAACTGCACCGTGTACCCGGCCAGGATAGCCTCTCGCCCCAGCGTGATCGACAAGTGCGTCTTGCCGACGCCGGGCGGCCCGAGCAGCAGCACATTCTCGCCGTTGGCGATCCAACGTGACGCGGCAAGATCGCGGATCTGCTTTGGATCAATCGAGGGCTGCGCCTCGAAGTCGAAGCCTGCGAGCTCCTTTACGGCCGGGAAGTGTGCAAGCTTCAGCGCCATCTCGATGCGACGATGATCCTTGCGCGCGATCTCACGTTCGCACAGCAAGATCAGCGTCTCACGCGCCGACAGGTTCGCGCGCGCCGCCTCGTCGAGCAGGCTGTCGAGCTGATCGCGGATCCCGGAGAGCTGCAATCGCGCCAGCATGGCATCTAGCGGATCGGTCGTCGCTTCCATTACCTTTTTTGCCCGCGTCATCAGAAGCGTCCTCCGACCACGG
>NZ_JADPIQ010000042.1:0-2586 GCF_023073015.1 Bradyrhizobium sp. 87 | reverse complement strand
TGCGCGTTTCGCGGCATCGTGAGCACGGATTTCAGCGCATCGTGAGCAACGATTTCAGAGGATCGTGAGCAGCGATTTCAGGCGATCGTGAGCAACGTTTGGCGGTGCCGGACGCTTCGACCGACAACTCAACCGGGCTACGGAGTCTTCATTCAACCAATGAGGAAGCCTGATGCCTACCGAGAGATTGTCGATGCGCCGGATCCGAGAAGTTCTACGTTTGAGGCACCAGGGCCTGACCGAGCGCGTCATCGCGCGGACGTTGGGAGTGAGCAATGGGGTCGTACACGGTTATGTGCGTCGCGCCCGCCTTGCGGGGCTGACCTGGCCGCTGCCGGAGGGCCTGGACGACGAGAGCCTTGAACTGCTGCTGTTTCCGGCGCCAACGACAGCCTCGCAAGGCGACCGGCGCCCGACACCGGATTGGGCTTATGTCGAGAAGGAGCTGCGCCGCCGCAGCGTGACGCGCCTGCTGTTGTGGGAAGAGTATCGCGCCGCCAATCCGGACGGCTTTGGCTATACCTGGTTTTGCACGACGTTCGAGGCCTGGAAGCAGCGGGCCCGGCCAAGCATGCGTCAGACTCACGCCGGTGGGGAGAAGGTATTCGTCGATTTTGCCGGCGACACCATCGATATCTTCGATCCCATCACCGGCGAAGTGCGCGCCATGAAGCTGTTCGTCGCGGCGATGGGGGCCTCGAACTATACCTACGCCGAGGCCTGCCCCAGCGAGAGCCTGTCCGACTGGATCGGCGTGCATGCCAGCCTGTTCAGGTACCTCGGCGGCGTGCCGAAGTTCGTGGTCTGCGATAATCTCAAGGCCGCCGTGACCAACCCCGATCGCTACGATCCCGGGATCAACCGCACCTATGCTGAGATGGCCGGCCATTACGGCACCGCGATCCTGGCGGCCCGCCCGAGGCGACCAAAGGACAAGGCCAAAGTTGAGGTCGCAGTCCAGATCGCCCAGCGCTGGGTCCTGGCCCGCCTGCGCAACCAGCGCTTCTTTTCCTTGGCGGAGCTCAATACCGCCATCCGCGGGCTCGTCGTCGAACTCAACGCCCGCCAGATGCGCGGCTTCGGCTCGAGCCGGACCGAACTGTTCGCCGAGATTGATCGCCCCAAGTTGAGAGAACTGCCGGACCAGCCCTACGTCTTTGCGCGATGGAAGCGTTGCCGTGTCGCCCCAGATTATCACGTCGAGATAGACGGCCATTGGTATTCCACCCCTTACCGCCTGATCCGTGAACTCGTCGATGTCCGTATCGCCGACAAGACCGTCGAGGTCTTCCACAAGGGACAGAGGATCGCCAGCCACGCCCGTGCGCCCAACCGGCGCGGCCACACCACGATTGCCGATCATATGCCCAGCGCCCACCGCCGCTACGGCAAATGGACGCCGGGAGGGCTGATCGCCGCCGGCGAGAAGATTGGTCCATCGACCGCGGCGTTCTTCCAGGTCGTCATCGAAGCCCGGCCGCACCCCGAGCAAGGCTTTCGCACCTGCCTCGGTATCCTGTCGCTGGCCAAGAGCTACGACAATGCGCGCGTCGATGCCGCCTGCCGACGCGGCATCCTCATCAAGGCTCGCTCCGTCGCCTCGATCCGTTCGATCCTCAAGAGCGGCCTCGATCGCGCTTTCCTCGACGAGACGTCCGACCACCAGCCCCTGCGCCACGGCAACATCCGCGGTCAGGGCTATTTCCACTGAACCAGGGAGACTCCAATGCTGACACACCCCACCCATGAACGGCTGATCACGCTTGGCCTGACCGGAATGGCCAAAGCCTTCGAGGAGCAGCGACGATCACCGGACCTCGACACCCTGCCGTTCGAGGAGCGCGTCGGGCTTCTCGTCGACCGCGAAGCCGCCGAGCGCGACACCAAACGTCTCAAGACCCGCCTCAAGTTCGCCGCGCTACGCCAGAGCGCATGCGTGGAAGACGTCGATTTGCGCACGCCACGCGGCATCGACCGCAGCATCTTCGCCAGACTCGTCGGCGGCGAGTGGATCGACCGCAACGAGAACCTGCTCATCACAGGGGCAACCGGGCTCGGCAAAAGCTGGATTGCCTGCGCCCTCGGCCAAAAGGCCTGCCGCGACAATCGTTCGGTCCAGTATCACCGCGTCCCGCGCCTGTTCGAAGCGCTCGCCCTGGCTCGCGGCGACGGCCGATATGGCCGGCTGCTCAAAACCATCGGCCGCATTCAACTTCTGATTCTCGATGATTGGGGCCTGTCAGTTCTAAATCCGCCCGAACGGCGCGACCTTCTGGAGATCCTCGATGATCGCCACGGTCGCGCCTCCACAATCGTCACCAGTCAGGTCCCTGTTGAACATTGGCACGACGTTATCGGCGACCCAACCCTCGGCGACGCCATCCTGGATCGCCTCGTTCACAACGCTCACCGTCTGCAACTCTCCGGAGAAAGCATGCGAAAGCAGAACGCCCGCAATCAAACTCTTGACGCCAACTCAAACCCCTGAACCAATCACCCATGTCGGTCAAAGCCGCTGCTCATCATCGCGCGAAACAGCTGCTCACGATCGCCTGAAATCGCCGCTCACCATCGCCGAAATACGCA
>NZ_JADPIQ010000021.1:0-551 GCF_023073015.1 Bradyrhizobium sp. 87 | reverse complement strand
GCGCTTGCTGAAGCTGTGGAGGGTTACCCGGTTGGATTTGTTTGGAATGACGGGTTTCGCGCCGCGATTGACGATTTCGGCGCGAAAGCCGTCGCCATCGTAGCCTTTGTCCCCAATGAGGGAAGACATGGGCGGCGCGAGCTTCAAAAGGGCCGGCCCTGCGGCAATGTCTGCGGCTTGTCCCGGAGTGAGATGAAATGCGCAAGGTTTGCAATCAGGGTCGCTCAGCGCGTGGATTTTCGTGGTCCGCCCACCGCGCGAGCGGCCGATCGCCTGTTCACACTCCCCCCTTTTCCGCCGCTCGCCGAGCGATGCGCTTTGATCGAGGTGGAGTCGATCGACAAAGCCACTCGGTCCTTGCCGCAGCGGGCGAGCGCTTCAAAGATCGCCTGCCAATGTCCGCGCTTAGCCCAGCGATTGAACCGATTGTAGATCGTCGTGTAAGGGCCATAGTCGGACGGGCAATCGCGCCAGCGTGCGCCGCACTGGAGCATGTGAATGATACCGCTGATAATGCGTCGATCGTCTTCGCGCGCCGGGCCGGTCTGGTT
>NZ_JADPIQ010000147.1:0-2643 GCF_023073015.1 Bradyrhizobium sp. 87 | reverse complement strand
AGTGCGGCGCGGCAATCAGGATGGAAGTGCAGCGTCAATCAGGATGAGAGAGCTTCGCCGGGCTCGTGACGCAGGGAGGGCGTAGCCCGACCGGAGTTACGAGCCCGGCGACGGCGCGATCCGAGCGGACCGCGCCGTCTGGTGATCGCGGCTGGCCGGTGATGGATGGTTCTTCTCGCCAAAGAGGAATCACCCGTTGCCAGGCTGCCATGTCACCGATCACCAGATGAGGCTCTACATGAAGTTCCGTCAAACCAATTCGCCGCCAGAGGCGGCCGCGAAGGCGTCGTTCAGTTCGTCGACCGCTTATCGGCTCGAGAAGGATCTGCGCCTTCCGTCGCAAAAGAAGACACCGCGGCAAAGGCGGCGGCCGGATCCCTTGGCCAACGTCTTCGGCCTGGAGGTCGTGCCGATGCTGAAGGCGGCTCCCGGCGTGCGGCCCGTGGCCATCTTCGAGGAGATGCTCCGACGCCATCCTGAGCTGGGGGCTGAAATCCGCCGCACGCTCGAGCGCCGGATCCGCGCCTGGCGGGCGATCCACGGCGAGGAGCAGGAGGTCATCTTCCGCCAGACCCACGAAGTGGGCCAGGTCGGCCTGTCCGACTTCACCGATATGGGCGAGCTTGGGGTCGCCATCGCTGGCGTGCCGCTCGATCATCGCCTGTATCACTTCCGGTTGGCCTATTGCGGGTTTGAACACGCCCATGTCGTGCTCGGTGGCGAGAGCTTCGTCGCATTGGCCGAAGGGCTGCAGAATGCCCTGTGGTCGCTCGGTGGGGCACCGCGGGAGCATCGGACCGACAGCCTGTCGGCCGCCTTCTGCAATCTCGATCGCAATGCGAGGGACGATCTGACCAGGCGGTACGAGGACCTCTGCGCCCACTACGGCATGCGGCCTTCCCGCAACAATCGCGGCATCGCCCACGAGAACGGGGCGATCGAAAGCTCGCATGGCCATCTCAAGCGCACGATCGCCGATGCGCTGCTGTTGCGCGGCACTGCCGACTTCGATGATCTCGCCGCCTATCGCGGCTTCATCGACGAGATCGTCAGCCGCCGTAATGCCCGCAACTCCAAGCGGATCGACCACGAGCGCGCCACCCTGCAGGCGTTGCCAGATCGCCGCACCTCGGACTACGAGGAGGTGATTGTCCGCGTGACGTCAAGCGGCGGCTTCACCTTGCGCAAGGTGTTCTACACCGTGCCGTCGCGTTTGATCGGGCACCAACTGCGGGTGCGCCTTTACGACGATCGTCTCGACGTGTTCGTCGGCGGCACCCATCTCGTCGCCGCGTGGGCGGCCGCATTCCAACGGCAAGCACGACCAGGTCGTCGATTATCGGCACGTGATCCATTCCTTGCGGCGCAAGCCAATGGCGCTGCTCAATCTCGTCTACCGTGATCGGCTGTTCCCGCGCGATGCCTATCGCCGAACCTTCGATTGCTTGCGCGAACGGCTGCCGGACAGGAAAGCCTGCCGGATCATGGTCGATCTGCTCGCACTGGCCCATGAGCGCGGCTGCGAGGCCGAACTCGCCGATCAGCTCGCGACCGAGCTTGATGCCGGCCGACTGCCCGACCTCAACCGGCTGCGCGCTTACTTCTCTCCCGATCCGGCCTGCGTGCCGCACGTCGTGGTGCAGCTCGCACCGCTCGCCACCTATGAGTGCCTCATCGGTGCCGGCGAGATCGGAGGTGCCGCATGAGCACGGCCAACACCATTGACACCGCGCGCCTCAATCTATTGCTCAACGAGTTGCGGCTGCCAGCCATCAAGGTGCTGTGGCCGCAATTTGCCGAGCAGTCCGACAAGGAAGGCTGGCCGGCGGCCCGCTTCCTCGCCACCATTGCCGAGCACGAGATCGCCGAACGCGGCCGCCGCCGCGTCGAGCGCCATCTCGTCGAGGCGCGGCTGCCCGCTGGAAAGACCTTCGACAACTTCGACTTCGAGGCTGTGCCGATGATCTCCAAGGCACAGGTGACCGCGCTCGCCGCCGGCGATGGTTGGCTCGGCAAGGGCGCCAATCTGCTGCTGTTCGGCCCGCCCGGCGGCGGCAAGAGTCACTTGGCGGCAGCCATCGGCCTGGCCCTTATCGAGAACGGATGGCGCGTCCTCTTCACCCGCACCACCGATCTCGTCCAGAAGCTCCAGGTGGCGCGGCGCGAGCTCAATCTCGAGGCCGCCATTAACCGCCTCGACCGCTTCGACCTCCTGATCTGTGATGATCTTGCCTACGTCACCAAGGACCAGGCCGAGACCAGCGTGCTGTTCGAGCTCATCAGCGCTCGCTACGAGCGGCGTTCCATGCTGATCACCGCCAATCAGCCCTTTGGAGAGTGGAACAGGGTCTTCCCGGATCCTGCTATGACGCTCGCCGCCATCGATCGCCTCGTTCACCACGCCACCATCGTCGAGATGAACGTCGAAAGCTATCGCAGGCGCACCGCGCTCGAGCGGAAGCGTGGTCCAGGGCGACCATCCTCGCACGCGACACCAAAAACACTCGCTGATTGACGCTCCGCGACAATCAGAGCGAACAAAACTCTTGCGCGCGACAATCATCGCGGCAATCATCACCTCGCCGCGACACCGACTCGCCATCCTGATTGTCGCGCGCTTCCCATCCAGATTGTCGCGCTATA
>NZ_JADPIQ010000085.1:0-2905 GCF_023073015.1 Bradyrhizobium sp. 87 | reverse complement strand
GCATATTTTACTTTCGATTTGACCCGGGCTTTTTTGGCAATGCGCGGGCCGCAGCGGTTTAAACCTCCCGCTGCGGCCTTCGTATTTGCGGTGCGGCTGCCAGCATGAACCGGCACGCGATCAGCCACGAACCTTGTCGCGCCGGTTGCTAAGAACTTATGCGAGGCAATATCCAGACGATGCCACCCACTCCCGTTCGCATCCGTAAGCACGAAGCTGTGCCGTTAACCGGCAGCTATGAAGTCAATTTCGCCGATGGTCGGCCGAGCGTTTACTTCTATTGGGACGATATCGCGGGACGGCGGCTTGCACCGAGCCTATTGACCGGGGCAGAAGCGCTTGAACAGGCCCGGGCACTCGCAAGAGCGGAGCTCGCCGCTATCGAGACCAGGAAGGATAGAAGAACGTAAGCTCGCGCGACTGGGGATTTTCCGGGTTGACCCAGCTAAGTGGAACCACAAGGAGCGGCGGCGTTTGAGTCATCGCCGGCTCGCCGCCTGAGCTGGCGGAGCGGCCCCGGCCTACCCCACCAGCCCCCCAAGCTGGGGCCGCCTCTCGGCCGTCCGTAGTATCGGAGTAAGTGTATGGGTTCCTCGCCCTCGATCGTGCCAACCGACCGTCTCGACCGAGACATTTACATCGTGTACATCGTGCTCGAAGACTTTGGCGCGCGCGCCGGCTGCGCCTGGCGCGAGACGGACGAACAGCACACCGATCTCGAAACAGTGCTGCAAGGCCTCCTCTCCGGCCAGTATGTCTATCCGGTCCGTATCGTGTGCTTCAACGCGAGCGAAGGATGGTCGCGCGACGCCACCTCCGACATCGCCGACGCGCTGGCCCAGCGCGCGGTCGACAGCGATGACGAGGTCTCGGCCGCCCTGCAGGGCTTCATCAGCGCCAATGCCACCAGGCGCTTTGACGTACAGCTCGCGCCTGCCGTTGCGGGGAGCTGCGTGATGTTCCGGGAAGGCAAGCCGGAAGGCCCTGCGCCTCAAGGCGAGAGCGACCACTTCATCCGCTGCACGATCTGCGACAAGATGCTGGATATGCGCGACCTCGGTGACGTGCTCGACCATCTGCACGGGCAGGAGATCGAGGAAGAGCCCGCGGCGCATTGATGGAGGACCGGACGTGACATGCGCCCGCTGCGACGGCACCCACTGGGTTTGCGAATACCATCCCGACCGCCCCTGGGAGGGGCCAAAGGCCTGCGGCTGCGGCGGCGCCGGCGAGACCCCTGCCCGGCCTGCAACGATGCCGCGCCAGACGAGATGCCGCTGCCGCCCGGATTTGAAAACAGCATCACCAGCATCGACGTCATGCGCCCGCTGTTGAGGAACCAGGCTGGAAAGCCACGTCGGAAGCCGCCGAGCTAGGACGTTTACTCAGGAACGTCGGCTTACCGACGCAAAGCGCGCAAGTCCCCCACCTTAGCCGTGATCGGCGGCTCGAAGCGGACATTCGTATCGACGGGATCTGGCTGGAGCGCGAGAAAGCGATGTTCGTTGCCTAAGAATCTAGGAACGCTGGCGAATTTCATGGTTTACTGAAGCATCACCGGCCGAGGCTTTGTCCGTAGGCGTAGGTGGCTGAGAGAGGTCGCGCTCCCGCCTGCATGTGCAAGGGAGTGATCATGCCGCACCGCAAGTTAATAGCGCGCCTACAGGCAGTCGGCGGTCTATTCGAACGCGATAAGGTTAGACTCGCGCGCATACCATACAAAGTGAAGTCCCTGGCTGATGGCGAATACGCCATGCGCGAGGGAGACAAGCCCAGCAGCTGCATCGTTGTGATCGACGGCTTTCTAGCTCGGCAAAGAGTGGTGAATGATCGAAATCAGATCTCGTCATTCTACCTGGCTGGGGACATGCCCGACTTGCCTACCCTGCATCTGCCGATTGCAGATTGTGATCTGTGCAGCGTAGGCAATTCGACGATAGCCGCTGTGTCTCATTCATCTCTCAGAGAGATGATGACCGAATCTCTCGGACTTACAGACGCGTTTTGGCGCGAAACGCTGATACAGGCGGCCATCTATCGCGAATGGGTTGAGAATCTCGGAGCCCGCCAAGCCTTAGGTCGACTCGCGCATCTTCTGTGCGAGCTTACCACTCGCATGGAATTCGTTGGGCTAACGGACAACGGCAGCTTACGGATCCCGCTCACCCAGCAAGATGTTGCCGATGCATGTGGGCTTTCGATAGTTCACGTGAACAGGACGATCCAGGAACTCAGGGGTTTGGGCCTCATCGAATGGGAAAACCACACCGTTACTCTGCTCCGCGCCGACGAACTGCAAGCTGTAGCCGAGTTCAGCCCTGAATATCTGCATCAGTTGAACCCAAGCGCAGGATCAACTCTCAGCAAAGCTGGCTCAGGGTTTTAGGAACGGCCAGGCATTTACTAACTTAGCGCCAAATGCCGCGTTTTCATTTCGACTATCATGAAGCGGAACGGGTCACTCTCGACGAGTTCGGCCAGGACATGCAGAGCGTTGTTGCAGCTCACAGGATGGCCATGGTTGCCCTGGGCGAGGCCGTGCGCGATTTTACCCTTGCTGCTCGTCCGGGCACCATCGCGATAGTCGTTAGGAATGACGGCGGCGTTCTCCTGACGGTCTCTGCCACTGTTGAGCAGACTGAAAGCTGGTGACCTTCGTGTCCCCCCTTGCTTGGCCACCCTTTCGTCTGTTGGCCTAAGCCAAAGTCTGCGACCTCGGAGACCATCGGCTCATCGGCCGCTGTTGGCGGTCCGGACAACAGGCGGCCAGCCGCTTAATAGGTACATGGCCTAGCGTGCAAAAAGGTGCGTATTTCGGCGATGGTGAGCGGCGATTTCAGGCGATCGTGAGCAGCTGTTTCGCGCGATGATGAGCAGCGGCTTTGACCGACATGGGTGATTGGTT
>NZ_JADPIQ010000011.1:0-215109 GCF_023073015.1 Bradyrhizobium sp. 87 | reverse complement strand
CGATCATCGTGACGCTCGCATCGCGCGGATCACACGGGACAGCTGCTCGCCATCTATGGCTGTGTCCGTCCGCAGCACGACATCGCCGATCGCGATCTCGAGCTTGATCGCCGGAACCTGACGCTCCTCCAACGCACCTTCCACGACCAGCGGCGCGAATGTCGGCTGCGATGCCTCGCGCGGCGGCAACATGCCTCGCTGTCGAAACCGCCGCCGCCAATCGTAGATCTGCCAGCGCGTCGCTCCGTGCTTGCGCGCCACCTCGGACACCTGGGCACCGGGTAACAGACTCTCGGCGACGATCCGAGCTCTCTCGGCTTCCGAACGTACGCGGCGCCCCGATGGTCCTTCAAGAACCTCCAGCCGGCTCACCGACCCCCTCGTTGAGCCGTCCAAATGGACGTCCTTTTTGCTGTCCAATCCCATCCCAAACCTCCGTCCAAGCCGGAGGCTTCTTTCGCACGTTCATTCGAATTCTGAAGCAAGGGTATCGGCTTCGCGCTTACGAATGATCTCGAATCGCACCGCCTTTTCCGGGGGGATCATCAAAACGGCCCCCTGACTCGAACCCCGACTTTCAACACGGCTGTCCTCGCGACGCGAGGCGCCTTGGTCACGGTCCATGAAGCCGCACTCCCGTTTGGATAGCGAGACTAATACGCGGCGCGAACGAAGCGCTATAATCGTGCGACGAATGCCCATTTTCGGTCGGATAAGTCCAGGGGTGCGACCGCTAAGTCATTGATTTTTTCTCAACCCGGCGCTGTCTCTTAATCAGCGGGTCCTCGGAATTCATGCGACAAGCTTCGGGATTTCGTGCTCGATCAATCGCAAGAAATGAGTACGGCGAGCCCCTACAACCATCGATTCTTGAGCTACCAGCGACGGCGCTCCCGAAGGGGCGCCGTTCGCATTTTGGGCCCCATTTCGCAGCGATCGGGTGTTGCGCCTCCCCGCAACCAAGTTCGGACCTTACCGGTCCCGATCCGAAAATGGCCCGCTTCACGCGGGCCATTTTTGTTTTGGCCGCGCTCCGGTGGAAACGTCGGTCGCACCTTGCGCAAGAGTGGGGAACGGCTCACTCCGGATAGCTAAGGATCATTTTCAGCAGCTTCGGAAACCGCGCATTGATGTCCTCCTCGCGTAGGACATTGCGGTGCTGGACGCCTTGCTTTGAGGTCCGGATCAGGCCGGCCTCGCGCAGGATGCGAAAATGGTTCGACAGAGTCGACTTCGCCATGTCAGGGCAGGGCGCCGCCTCGGTGCACGACATGCAATCACTCTGTGCGGCCAGGCTTTTGACGATCCGCAGCCGCATAGGGTCCGCGAGCGCTCCCAGCACCCCAGCCAGTGAAATCTCGCTCCGCGATGGGTGAACGAACTGCACCATGCACAAAATATAGCACCTCCCTTGAACTCATTCAATAGTTCACTAATATTGAACTATTGAATATCGGCGTCGCGCCGGATGATGGAGAATGTGATGACCAAGAGACTCGAAGGAAAAGTTGCGCTCGTGACCGGCGCATCCAAAGGCATCGGTGCCGAAATCGCCGCGCGGCTCGCGGCCGAGGGCGCGGCGGTCGCCGTCAACTACAGCTCCAGCAAGCAGGCCGCCGACCGCGTCGTCGCCGCCATTGTCGCCAAGGGTGGCAAAGCCGTCGCGGTCCACGGCAATCTGGCCGATGCCAAGGACGTGAAAAGTGTAGTCGCGGAAACCGTGAAGGCGCTCGGTGCGATCGACATCCTCGTCAACAACGCGGGCGTTTACGAGTTCGCGCCGCTCGAGGCCATCACGCCGGAGCATTTCCACAAGCAGTTCGATCTCAATGTGCTGGGCCTCCTCCTGGTCTCAGGAGAGGCGGCGCGGCACTTCAACGCCAATGGCGGAAGCATCATCAACATCAGCTCCGCGGCGTCGACTCTCGCGCCGCCGAACGGCGCCGTCTACTCCGCCACCAAAGCATCGGTGGATGCGATCTCCGCCGTGCTGGCCAAGGAACTGGCGCCGCGCAAGATCCGCGTCAACGCCGTCAATCCCGGCATGATCGTCACCGAGGGGGTCGTGTCCGCCGGCCTGCACGAGGGCGACATGCGAAACTGGATCGAATCCACCACTCCGCTTGGCCGAGTCGGCAAGGTCGAGGAGATCGCTGCCGCGGTGGCCTTCTTCGCTTCGGACGACGCATCCTACGTCACGGGCGAGACGCTTCACGTCGCCGGCGGCCTTCGCTGAATTTGTTGGTTTACAGAAGGAAATGGCACGCCTTGCGCGCGCCATTTTTTGTTTTGGGGCGTCCTCGATCATGCATGTCCTGCTTGGCTGAGCTTGGGTTCGTTCGGACCATGCCGAAGCGCGTCCCGTCGCCGTCGGTGGAGCTGCCAAGCGTAAGCGCGATCAGCCCAGAGCATGCCATCCGGGAAGGAACCCAGGATGGCGCCGGGCGTCAACACGAGGACACCGGGCCCGTCCGGTGCTCGCTTGTTGGCTTGCCGTCGTTCGGAAGGAGAGGGCCAATGCAGTTCGAGGATTTCGACGCCGCCGATGTTCAGGCGGACGAGGCCCGGATCTTCATCCGTCGGGCCGGTTCGGGGCCGGCCGTTCTCCTGTTGCACGGATTTCCGCAGACGCATCTGATGTGGCGAGACGTTGCGCCGTTGCTCGCGCAAAACTTCACCGTGGTCTGCGCCGATCTTCGCGGATATGGCCGGAGCGATTGTCCTCCCTCCAGTCCGGACCATGCGCCATATGCAAAACGAGCAATGGCAAACGACATGGTGTCCGTCATGACGAAACTCGGCTTCGACCGTTTCTCGGTCGCGGGCCATGATCGTGGCGGCCGTGTCGCCTTTCGGCTCGCGCTTGATCACCGCGAACGCGTGCAGCGGCTTGCCGTCCTGGATGTCGTTCCTATTGCCGACGCCTGGGAGCGCGCCGACAAGAACCTGACGGTCGGCTATTGGCCGTGGTCGTTGCTTGCGCAGCCTGAACCTCTTCCCGAGCGGTTATTGTCGGCAGCCCCCGACGCCATCATCGACAATGCGCTGCATGGCTGGGGGTCTTCGGCCGGCAGCTTCAGTCCGGCGGTGCGAGCAGCCTATATCGACGCGTTGAGCGATGAGGCGCATGTTCACGCGATCTGCGAGGAATATCGTGCGGCCGCGACACTCGATCACGCGCACGATGTGGCGGACCGTCGTTCCGGCCGCCGAATTGACTGCCCTGTGCTCGTGCTCTGGAGCGGTCGCGGCCCCCTCAACGCGTGGTATGCGAGCGAGGGCGGCCCCTTGGGGCTCTGGCGGGCGTGGGCAGATGACATCGACGGAAAGCCGCTTGATGGCGGGCACTTCTTCCCGGAGGAGCTTCCGCAGCAGACTGCGTACGAGCTGAACCGGTTTTTTGGAGGCGGTGGATAGGACCAGCGTCTTGGCAGTGCTGCTTCCTTCGACAGCACGGTCTTGGCAAGCGCGAGGGCTGCCCCCTTGGGGCGAACGGCGATCGGAAGCAAACATTACGCCCGCGCCAGTCGCGCGGGCGTGATGCGTCTTGCGTACTACAGAATGCGTCAGGATCTGTGCGGACAGACCATCGTCAGATTGAGCAGCGTCGGCTTGTCCGAGCCCTTCTTGTAGTCCCACTCCAGCCGGATCTCGTGCCGGTGCGCGAAAGCGTCGCTGGCTTCGTGGGTGATGATCTTCGTCTTCATCGGGATTGGCGGCTCGGAGTTGAAGCATTTCCGGACGCAGGCATCGAGCAGATCGCATCGCGTCAGCGGAATGACGCCCGGCTCATCCCTGGACAGGGGGACTGTGTTCGGCTGGGTGCTGAGGTCGACGCGGGCCCGGCCCTTTTCCTTGTGCCAGTACTTGGCGCTGCCCTGCGGCCAGTTCGATGCCGGGTTCAGAATCAAATGGTACTGGCCGTATTCCAAGGTCGGCAGGTCGATGTCCTCGGACTCCTTGAGCTTCGCGACGCTCTTCTTCATGTTCGCCAAAGGATAGTAATTGCTATTCATCAAGTCTCGAAATGCCTTGCCGCTATATACCAGTCCGGCCATCGCCTCTTTCCTTCATATGTCTGTTTGTCAAAATCTCTGGTGCGGTGGCCGAAAATACGCGTCACGCTACGGCCGATCACGCTGTTTGTTGTGCGCCCTCAACGCTACCACTCAGGAATGTATTTCGTCCAGAGAGCCTCCATCCCGTAACGTCGCCTATGTCGCAAGCCCAATTGCCATGCACTTTCCTATAGGTATTGTTGGGTCGAACGCCTCGCGGGGATTGGGGTGAGGCTGCCGAGGCAGTGGTTGAAGGCGCTGGAATGCATTGCTTCGCTTGTCAGTCGGCGATTGGTCCGGGCGACCGCTGGTGCTCCAAATGCGGAGCGGCGGTGCGCCAGCCCGTCGACCCCGACAGCGAACGACGCTTTGTGACGATTCTGCGTGCCGACGTCGTCGATTCCACAGGTCTTGTTGCCGAACTGGAGCCGGAGGCGGCGGTGTCGCGCCTCGAGCCTGCTCTTGCGGCGATGAGAGGCGCGGTGCGCCAGTTCGGCGGCATCGTCAGCAAGGAGTTGGGTGACGGGTTGGCCGCCGTCTTCGGCGCCCCGATCGCCGACGACAACCACGCGCCCTTAGCCTGCCACGCGGCCATCGAGCTGGTCCGGCGTGTTGGCAGTCTGGGCGATCCAGGACTTCAAGTCCGGGTCGGCCTGCACTCGGGTCATGTGGTGGCCTACATGGTCGCGAGCGAATTTTCCAAGGTCTACGAGATCGGCGGCGCAGCCCAGCACCTCGCGGCTCGGCTGGAGACGGCAGCCGAGGCGAACCAGATCTATGTCTCCGAAGCCTGCCAGGAGCTGGCGGACGGACACGTCCGCTTTGAATTCCTTGGCCGCAAGGCGCTCCGTGGTTTCGGCGAGCCCCTGCCTGTCTACCGGGTGATGGGTGCGAGTGATCTGTCGAGCTGGCGGGTCCGACGTGCGCGGAGCGTTTCCAGATTCGTCGACCGCACGACGGAGCGGGCGTTGTTGTGGCGCGCTGCGGATAGGGTTGCTGCCGGCCGGCAGACGGTTCTGCTGATGGGTGACGCCGGCATTGGCAAGTCTCGGCTTGCGCATGAATTCGCGCAGGACCTCCGGGCTGGCGGCTGGCGGCTGATCGATGTCGAGTGCAGCCCAAATCTCCAGGGTGCGCCGTACAGCGCGCTCAAGCGCCTGTTGCTCTCGATCCTCGATACGTCAGCAAGAGATCAGACCAAGACGGATGATCCCAGAGACGAATTGCCGGTGGTGCAACAGCGGGCTCTCGACGCGATCCTGGATTTGCCGGTTTCCGATCCGCAATGGGATGAATTGGAGCCTCACGCGCGCGGTCGTGCGATTTCAGACGCAAGCTGTGCGATCATCGAGAGCGTCGCCCGTCGTCAGCGTACGATCCTTTTGATTGAGGACCTGCACTGGATGGATCGGGCCAGCGATGCGGTCGTCGCGACCCTTTCGGGGCTGCAATGCCCTGATTTGCTTGTGCTGCTGACGACGCGGCCCAATGGAATGCCGGTGTGGATCGCGAGCTGCCGCGCGGAAATCGTGGCGATGCGGCCTCTCGATGACAATTCGGGGCTGGCCATGCTCGCGGACATGCTTGGTCCCGCCACGACCAACGAAGACCTGAAGAATCGGATCATCTCTCATACGGCCAACGTTCCGCTGTTCATTGAGGAGGTCTGCCGCAGTTTGAAGGACAGCGGCATGCTTCTTGGCCAGTGGGGCGACCTTTCCCTTGCGCGTCCTGTGGACGAACTCGGCATCCCCAGCAGCATTCAGGGTGTGATCGCGGCGCGGCTGGATCGTGTGTCACGACAGGAACGATCGCTTCTCCAGATCGCCGCGGCGCTTGGACCCCGGGCCGACCAGGCCACACTGCGAAGAGTAGCGGCCGTGCCGGAAGACGTCCTGCAGGATTGCCTCACCGCGCTCGACCGGGCCGAGTTGCTCGTCAGGATCGACAGTGAGTTGGAGGATTCGCTCGAGTTCCGGCACGAGATGGTCAGGCAGGTGACCTACGATTCGATGGTCGAGAAGGTGCGGGAAAGCATCCATGCCAGCATTCTGGCGGCTCTCGAGACCGACGAGGCGTGGACCGACGGTCCGGATACGCTCTGCTATCACGCGACCCGAGCGAAGGATTGGCGGAAGGCTTTTCAGCATGGCAGGAGCGCGGCTCGAAAATGTCTGGTGCGCTCGGCCTTTGCCGAAGCGGTCGATTATTTCGAGATCGCGATGGGTTCTCTCGACAAGATCCCGGTGACGCACGCGCGCGAAACGGACGCCATCGACCTGCGGATGGAGGCGCGATTGGCCTTTGCCGGGTCGGGGCGTGTCGCCGAAGCCCTGGATTTGGGGAGCGAGGCCGAACGGCGAGCCGATGCGATTGGCGATATTGAACGCAAGGTCGCGGCCATGACCATGAGAGCGGGTGCCCAGAATTTCTATGGAACGCCGGTTGAAGCTGTCACGATCGGGGAAGATGTGGTGCATCTGGCGGAAAGCTCGGGAAATCCCGCTTGGCGTAATCTCGCGCAATACAGTCTCGGGCAGGCCTATTTTCTTTCCGGCCGCTACGATCGCGCCGAGAAGATGCTGGCCACCGCCCGCGTCCACCTTGCGGGTCTGACCGCGAGTGCTCCGATCGGCACGACCCCACGATCTTTGCTCCTGCTTTGCTGCATGATGAACAGCGTCACTCACACGGTGATGGGCCAGATCGATGCCGCCGAGCAGCTCCAGCAGCAAGCCGCAGCGATCGCGGAGGAGACCGGCCGCCCCTACGACCGCGTCGCCGCGGCCTATAGCGGCGGCTGGCTGATGCTCGGCCGCGGCGAGCCGGCGGCGGCCGCGGCCATTCTCGAGAATGGTTTTGTCCTGGCGCAGAAGCACGGCATCCGGCTGTTCGTGCCGGTGCTCGCCTGCCATCTCGGCATGGCCTATCTGGAGCAGGGGCTGTTTGACCGGGCGCGCGGCATGCTGACGGAAGCGCGTGAGGAAGCGAAGGCGGTCGGCTATACCTCGGCGGTGCTTCGCAGCTCGATCTACCTGGCGCTCGCCACCCACCGTCTCGGCGACGTCCAGGCCGCGCAGAACATGCTGCGCGAAGCGCGCAACACCGCGCGGCAACAGGGGTTCTCCGGCCTGGAGGCGGAGGCGCTGTTCGGCGAGGCCGTGGTGACGCCGCCGTCGGATCCGGAGGCCAGGGCGGCGATCCTGAGCGCCCTGCGCGCGACCATCGCGATCGCCGCCGAGAGCGGCGCGCTGCCGCTGCGCCACAAGGCCGAGGCGATGCTCAACGAGATGCAGGCGACGGGTGACGAGCTCAGCTGACGGCAGCGGCGGCCGGGCCGCTATCGGGGCCGAAATCTGCCCGACGCGTCAAATAAATTAAGCAGGCGCCGCAAGGAGTTAGCTACTGTGCATGGGGTTGTTTTCGCCCTTTTTCTTGAAGGGCCCTTCATGGTGCAGCGCGGAGGACGGCACGCTTGTGCCGCCCGCTCCGATGACTATGCCCTTGCGCGCGCAGCAAGGTCGGCTACCGTCGGCCCTGGCCACACGGCCAGGCGACTTTTGATTTCAATTTTTTAGCATCCGATTTTGCGGCGCCGCGACGGCGCGACGCCCACCGAACGAGGCGGGGCCATGATCACACGGGACCAGTCAGCGCTGCTCGCGCCGGTCGAGCGGGATTTGCGACTCGATCTCTTCCGCGGCATCGGTCTGTGGATGATCTTCCTCGACCACATTCCGCACGACGTCGTGGCTTGGCTGACCTTGCGCAATTACGGCTTCAGCGACGCCGCCGAATTCTTCGTCTTCATCTCCGGTTATCTGGTCGGCTGGATCTACGGGCCGATCGTCGCTGGCGGCTGGTTTCTCGCCGCGCTGAAGCGGCTGTGGCGGCGCGCGGTCGAGATGTACGTCGCCCACATCATGCTGTTCCTGCTGTTCACGGCGCAGATCGCCCGCACCGCGCGCCGCTTCGACAATCCGATGTACGAGCACGAGTTCAACGTGTTCAATTTCCTGTCGCATCCGGACGAGCTGATCGGGCAGGCGATCCTCCTGAAGTACAAGCCGGTCAATCTCGACGTGCTGCCGCTCTACATCACGCTCGTTTTCGCCTCGCCTTTCATCGTGTGGTGCCTGGTGCGCCGGCCGAACCTGACGCTCGCCGCATCCGTGGTGCTCTACGTGCTGGCGCGCTGGTTCGACTGGAACGTCGCCTCCTATCCGCCCGGCACGCACTGGTACTTCAACCCGTTCTGCTGGCAGCTGATGTTCGTGTTCGCAGCCTGGTGCGGCATCGGCCAGATCGACAAGATCGCGAGATGGGTGTGGTCCAGGGCGGCGATGGCGCTGGCCGCGGCCTGGCTCGCCTTCGCGCTGCTGATCGTGATGACCTGGCACGTCCCCGCGCTCGATGCCCTGACCCCGAAATGGATGATCAAGGCGATCTACCCGATCGACAAGACCGACCTCGACATGCTGCGCTTCACGCATTTCCTGGCGCTGGCGATCTGGGTGACTCACCTCATCTCGCGCAAATGGCGGACCCTGCACGGGGCCTGGCTGCGCCCTGTGATCCTCTGCGGCCAGCATTCGCTGCCGATCTTCTGCCTTGGCGTCTTCCTGTCGTTCTCGGCGCACTGGATCCTGACGCAATACACCAAGGGCGTCTGGGAGCAGCTCGCGGTCTCCGTCGTCGGCATCGTCATCATGATCGCAGCCGCCTGGCTGCTCGACCGGACCGAACGGGTGCCGAACCTGTTCGTGAAGGTGACGGAGATCGAGGAGGCCGACACCGTCCTGGAAAGCGCGCCTGCGGACAGGTCTGCCGTGGCGCCCGCGGGTCGTTGAGTATCGCCGGCCTGCATTTTCGCGGAGAGATCCAACGGAGGGGTTTATGTCCAGACTTGTGTTGACGATCGCCGGCACACTCCTGCTCCTGATCTCGGGTGCATCGGCGCAAGCGCCCTCGCCGGAGGCGATGAGCGCGGCGCGCAAGCTCGTGGTCACCTTGAAGATCGCGGATCAGTATCGCGCGCTGTTGCCGCAGCTCCTGCTCAAGCTGAGGCCCTGGGTCGCGCAGGACAGGCCGGAGATCGAGCGCGATTATGACGCGGTGACGGCACCCGGCTCCGAGATCTACACCCCGGCCCTCACCTCAATGATCGACCAGGTCGCCGCTCTCTATGCGCAGAGCTTCAGCATTGACGAGCTGCGCCAGATCGAGGCTTTCTATGTCCAGCCAGCCGGGAAGAAGCTTCTGGAGAAGTCGGATGCGCTGGCGCAGGCCAGCGCGCAGATCGGTCAGGACGTCGGTCAGAAGACGGCCGACGAGTTGAAGCAGCGCCTCATCGAGGCGCTGCGACAGAAGGGGCACAAGCTCTGAGCCTGTACCGACAGCGCTAGCGAACCTACGCCTTGTCCGTCCTGTTGGCTCACTTCACAAGAGGGCAGCCGCCGTCCTTCAGGGGCCGGAAGGCCTGGTCGGCAGGGACTTCGGCGAGCAGCTTGTAATAGTCCCACGGGCCTTTGGACTCCTCGGGCTTCTTCACCTGGAACAGATACATGCTGTGCACCATGCGGCCGTCTTCGCGTAAGCTGCCGTTGTCGGTGAAGGCATCCTTCACCGGCAGCTCGCGCATCTTGGCCATCACGGTCTTGGTGTCCTTTGTGCCAGCGGCCTGCACCGCCTTCAGGTAGTGCAGCGTCGCGCTGTAGGTCGCCGCCTGGTTCATCGTCGGCATGCGCTTGACGCGCTCCATGAAACGCTTGCCGAAAGCGCGGGTCTTCTCGTTGAGGTCCCAGTAATAGGCCTCGGTGATGATCAGTCCCTGCGCGAGCTTCAGCCCTAAGCTGTGCACGTCGGAGATGAACATCACGATCGCAGCCAGGTTCTGGCCGCCGGCGACGATGCCGAACTCACCGGCCTGCTTGATCGCATTGATGGTGTCGCCACCGCCGTTCGCCAGCCCGATGATCTTGGACTTCGAGGCCTGGGCCTGCAGCAGGAATGAGGAGAAGTCCGCGGTGTTGAGCGGATGCTTGACGCTGCCGAGCACCTTTCCGCCGGCCGCCTTCACCACGTCGGAGGTGTCGCGCTCGACTGAATGACCGAACACGTAGTCCGCCGTGAGGAAGAACCAGCTATCGCCGCCGTTCTTGACGATGGCGCTGCCGACCGTGTGCGCGTTGGCGTAGGTGTCGTAGGTCCAGTGCGCGGTGTAGGGCGAGCAGGACTTTCCGGTAATGTCGGAGCTTGCCGCATCCGTCACGATCATGATCTTCTCATACTGCTTCGACAGCTCCATCACTGCAAGCGCAGTGGCCGAGGTCGGCAGGTCGATGATCATGTCGACGCCCTCGGTCTCCCACCACTTTCGCGCGATGGTGGAGGCGACATCGGGCTTGTTCAGCACGTCGGCGCTGACCATGTCGATCGGCTTGCCGAACATCTGCCCGCCGAAATCCTCGATCGCCATTTTGGTGGCCTCGACATTCCCCTGGCCTCCGATGTCGGAATAGACCGAGGAGAAGTCGGAGAGCACGCCGATCTTGAGCGGCGCCTGCTGGGCGAGAGACGGGCTGATCACAAACGCAGTCAATCCGGCCGCTAGGGCGGCACGCATAATCCGGCACATGGCATTTCCCCAAACTCTATCGTTGGCGCACGAGGCTAGATTTGCCTCCCTCAAGCGTCAACTCTTGCGTAACGGCGCCGCGCTCGCTGGCTGATTTGACGCGGCCGGTTGCCCCGACTACGCTTTTGCAAAGAACAAGACGCGCGTGAATGCAATGGCCTGACCTGTGCTCAGGGCGGCACTCACGCAATGAGAAAATTCAGGGGAACGGAAATGACCGGCGACACCGCAGCGACCATCTCGAAGGCCCGCGAGCATTCCATCGGCGACCTCCTGCGCCGTGCGGCGGGTCGCGATCCGGGCAAGCTCGGGGTGAGCTGCGGCAATGTGAGCTGGACTTTTGCCGAGATGGACGCGATCTGCAATCGGCTCGGCCGTGGCCTGGTTGGCCTCGGCGTGAAAAAGGGGGACCGCCTCGCCGTGCTCTCGCGCAATTCGCATGCCTTTGCGGCGCTCCGGTTCGCGGTGGCCCGGATCGGTGCGGTGCTGGTGCCGATCAACTTCATGCTCAATCCGGACGAGATCAATTTCATCCTGAAGAGCTCCGGCGCAAAGCTGCTCGCGGCCGGCCCTGATTTCGTCGAGCCCGCGCGCGCGGCCAGCGCCAGGGATTGCGCGGTCGAGAAGATGATCTGGCTGCCGGGTGAGGATCCCGCCACCGCGCCCGCTAGCCTCACCACCTTCGACGATCTCCTCAGCTCCGACGGCTCGTATCTCGATGCGTCCGTCGACAGCCGCGATCTCGCGCAGATCGTCTATACCAGCGGCACGGAGTCGCTGCCCAAAGGCGCGATGCTGACCCATGACGCGGTGATGTGGCAGTATGTCAGCTGCATCATCGACGGCGGCATGAGCGTGGACGACAAATTCCTGCACGCGCTTCCGCTCTATCACTGCGCGCAGCTCGACGTGTTCCTGGGGCCGCAAATCTATCTCGGCGCCTCCGGTGTGATCACGGGCAAGCCTGCGGCCGACAATATTCTGACATTGATCCAGGCGCACAGGACCACATCGTTCTTTGCGCCGCCGACGATCTGGATCGCGATGCTGCGCTCGCCCAATTTCGACAAGACGGATTTGTCGACCTTGCAGAAGGGCTATTACGGCGCCTCGATCATGCCGGTGGAGGTGCTGCTCGAGCTCCAGCGCCGCCTGCCCAGCGTGAAGTTCTGGAATTTCTACGGCCAGACCGAGATCGCGCCGCTCGCGACCGTGCTGGGTCCTGCGGACCAACTGCGCAAGGCCGGCTCGGCGGGCAAGCCCGTGCTCAATGTCGAGACCCGCGTGGTCAACACTTCGATGGAGGATGTGAAGGTCGGCGAAGTCGGCGAGATCGTGCACCGCTCGCCGCATCTGCTCTCCGGCTATTACAACGATCCGGTCAAGACGGCGGCGGCGTTCTCCGGCGGCTGGTTTCACTCCGGCGATCTCGCCACCGTCGATGACGAGGGCCACATCACCGTGGTCGATCGCGTCAAGGACATGATCAAGACCGGTGGCGAGAACGTCGCGAGCCGCGAGGTCGAGGAGATGGTCTACCGCATCCCTGCCGTGTCGGAGGTTGCTGTGGTAGGCCTGCCCGATCCGCGCTGGATCGAGGCAGTGACTGCGATCGTCGTGGTCAAGAGCGGGGAGAAGCTCGACGAGGAGTCCGTCATCAAGCATTGCGCCGGCCAGATGGCGCATTTCAAGGTGCCCAAGCGCGTCATCTTCGTCGATGCCCTGCCCAAGAACCCGAGCGGCAAGCTGCTCAAGCGCGAGCTACGCCAGCGCTTCGTCGGCGGCGAGACGCTCGACAAGGCGATCCAGAAGAATTTTGGCACGTGAAGCTCGCGCCTCAATACTTCTTCACGTGGGCGCCGAACGCGAACCACAGCGCCATGGACGCGAGGCCGAAACCGCCGAGCAGCAGGAATGTCGGGCCGTAGCCGATCCATTGCGCGATCCAGCCGCCAAGCGCGGGGCTGAGGCTCGCGCCGACACCCTGCACGGTGATCACGGCACCCTGGCCGAGATTGATGCGGCCGGTGCCGTTGAGCGAGCGCGCGACCATGCCGGGGACGGCAACCGTCTGGAGTCCGGTGCCCAGGCCGTCGAGCACCTGCATCGGTACGACGCCCCACCATCCCGTGACGAAGAAGGCGAGCACGCCGCGGATGGGCAGGAACATGAAGGAGACAAGAATGATGGGCCAGTAGTTGCGCTTGCTCGCCGCCTTCATTGCGATCAGCGACGTGATGACCATGACGCCTTGTGCGATCACCACGATGGTCGCGACGAAGCTCGGGCCGTTGGCCTGGCCCTCGGCGACCGCCGCCAGGCCATAGAGCGGAACGATGGCGGCATTGCCGAGATGAAACAGCGCGAGCGCCAGTGCCAGCACCAGCAGCGCGCGGTGCTTGAGCAGCATCGTGAACGCGTCCGGCGCGCTGTCGGGATCGTCCTCCTTGCTGCCGCGCGCGGCGCGATCATCGATCGCCTTGGCCGGAATCATCATCACACAGGCGATCGCGATGGCGCCGAACACCGCCGCCAGCACGAACACCGAGACATAGCCGAACTTGTAACCGAGATAGCCCGACAGCGCGGCGCCGACCATGTTGCCGGCGTGGTTGAAGGCCTGGTTGCGGCCGTTGAGCGCGTTGAAGCCCTTCTGCTTGGCGATGCCGAGCGTGATGCCGGTGACCGCGGGCACGATCGCGGCGCTCGCCAGCGATTGTGCGATCTGCGAGAACGTCACCGCCCAGAAATTTTGCGAGATCAGGATGATCGCGGAGGCGAGCACCACGCAGATGCCGGGAATCACGACCCACATGCGCTTGTTGCGGCTGGCGTCGATGAAGCCGCCGATCGGCGTGGTGATCAGCATGCCCGCGACATTGCCGATCGTCATCGCGGTACCGATCAACCCGCTCGCCCAGCCGCGCTCCTGGAGGAAGACGCCGACGAAAGGGCCGATGCCCGACTGCATGTCGGCCATGAAGAAGTTGAGAGCGAACAGGGGCCAGATACGAGACGAGGAGGGGGACCGCGATGTCATCGATACCAAAACGTCGTCTCAGCCGGAATACGGCGGGTGGGACATAATCCTTTCAGCCAATCGTTCTGGCGCGGACGAGGCATTAACGAGTGCTGATCGGGTTGGTTCCAGCCCTTGCCCGGAGGCGGGCCTTGCAGTTACGGCCAGCAATTCCTTATTGACGTTGGATTGTCTCTGTTGGGAGTACGGCATGCCTCTCTGGACCTGCGAAACCTGCGGCGCGCAATTCCCGGATGGCGAAAATCCGCCCGCGGCCTGTCAGATTTGCGAGGACGAGCGGCAATACGTCGGTTGGAAGGGCCAGACTTTCCTCACGCGCGAGGCGCTCTCGGAACGTCACTGCCTGGCCTGGCGCGACGATCTCGGCTTGACCGGCATCGCGCTCGAGCCAAGTTTTGCGATCGGCCAGCGGGCGCTGCTGGTGCCGCTCGCGGACGGCTGGCTGATGTGGGACTGCGTACCGCTGGCGACGCCGGAGGCGATCGCGCATATGCGGTCGCTCGGCGGGTTGAAGGCGATCGCGATCTCGCATCCGCATTACTATGGCGCGCTCGCCGACTGGAGCGAGGCGTTCGGCGGGGTGCCGGTCTATTTGCACGCCGATGATCGCCAATGGGTGACGCGTCCGCATGCGTCGATCGTGCACTGGACCGGCGAAAACCATCGCATCTCCGACGATGTGCTGCTCCTGCGCACCGGTGGTCACTTCGCCGGCGCCACCATGCTGCACCATGCGAGGGGTGCGGACGGCAGGGGCGCGCTGCTCACCGGCGATATCGCGCAGGTCACGATGGATCGCCGCTTCGTCAGCTTCATGTACTCATATCCGAACTACATGCCACTCAATGCCGCCGCAGTGCGACGGATTGCGGCTGCCGTCGAGCCGCTGGCCTTCGATCGCATCTACGGCGCCTGGTGGGACCGCAACATCGCCGCAGGCGCCAAGGCCGCCTTCGCGGCCTCTGTCGCGCGCTACCTGGCCGCCATCGCCTGAGCCGGCTCGCGACGGGATTTATCTTGCTGATCCACAATAAATGGACTATAAGTACAGTTATTAAGCGTTACGCGACGATGCGTCTGCGGGACCGGCATGATCGATGCATCGCTGTTTCCGCGGCGCGCTCGCCGCGTGAGCGGGAGTTCGGTCCATGACGGCAGGGCGCGACTACGAGATCTTCGAGGCCGGCGACGTCACGCTCCGGTCCGGGGCCGTCGTCCCTTCGCTCAAGCTCGCCTACAAGACCTACGGCACGCTCGGTCCGGACAAGGACAATGTCATTCTCTATCCGACCTCGTTCAGCGCGCAGCACACCGACACCGAGTGGCTGATCGGCCCCGACGGCGTGCTCGACCCCACGCGCTACTTCATCGTGATTCCGAACCTGTTCGGCAACGGCCTGTCGTCCTCGCCGTCGAATACCGCCGCGCCGTTCCCGATCGTGAGCTATCACGATGCCATCGCGGTCCAGCATCGGCTGCTCACCGAGCGGTTCGGCATCTCGAAGCTAGCCTTGGTCTATGGCTGGTCGATGGGCGGCATGCAGGCCTATCACTGGGCGGCGCTGCATCCCGATATGGTCGAACGGGCGGCCGTCGTCTGCGGCAGTGCCCGTTGTGCGCCCTATAATTACGTCTTCCTGGAAAGTGTGAAGGCCGCGCTGACCGCCGATCCCGCCTTCCGTGACGGCCGCTTCGCCGAGAAGCCCGTCGCAGGCTATCGCGCCATGGGGCGAGTCTACGCGGGTTGGGCGATGTCGCACGGTTTCTATCGCGACGAGATCTGGCGCGAAGCAGGCTTCACCTCGTTGGACGACTATCTCGTCCGCACATGGGACGCGGCGTTTGCCCGGCGCGATGCCAACGATCTCCTGGCTCAGATCGGGATCTGGCAGAACGGAGATATCAGTCGCTGCGCCACATTCAACGGCGATTTCGATCGCGCGCTCGGTGCGATCACGGCCCACATGCTGCTGATGCCCGGTGCGACCGACCGCTATTTCGACGTCCGCGACAACGAGGACGAACTCGGCCGGCTGGTCAATGCGCGCTCTGCGGTGCTGCATCCGATCCCGTCGCTGCACGGCCATCGCGCCGGCAACCCCATCAACAATCCGCGCGATCGGGCCTTCATCAAGGCCGAGATCGCGGAGCTTCTCGGCAAGTAGGGCAGGCATCCGATCATGAGCGACGCAACCGTTTCAGACTCCGGCCATCGGCTGAAGCCGTTGGCGCCGGCGATGCTGCGTGAACTGTCGGTGCGGTCCAACCTCAGGGGCGCCGTGCAGAGCCTCGGCCATTACGGCATGGTCGTACTGGTCGGCGCGCTGATCTGGCGGGTCTCGACGACCTGGGGTATCCTTTGGGCGTTGCCGCTGATGGCGGTGCAGGGCTATCTCGTCGCCTTCCTGTTCATGGCCGTGCACGAGACCGCGCACAAGACCGCGTTCAAAAGTCGCGGTCTCAACCTCGTGGTCGGCTATCTCTCGGGCTTCATCATCGGCTTGCCCTACGAATATTATTGCCTGTTTCACTGGGACCATCACCGCTACACCCAAGACCCCGAGAGGGACCCGGAGCTCGTCGTCGGCGTGAAGCCGAAATCCGACACGCAGCTCGCGCTCGCCTATAGCGGCGTGCTTCAGGTCGCCGGCCGCCTGTGGCTGATGCTCGGCCATGCCGTCACCGGCAAGGTCGTCGTGCCATGGATCCCCGAGAACAGGCGCGCCATCATCGTCACCGAGGCGCGCGCCTATGTCGCGCTCTATGCGCTGCTGCTCGTGCTGTCGTTGTGGTTCTCGTCGGCGCTGCTGCTCTGGGTCTGGATCGTGCCGTTGATCATTGGGCAGTTCTTCCTGCGTCCCTATCTCTACGCCGAGCACACCGGCTGCGAGCGTACCCGCAGCGCATTCCAGAACACCCGCACCACCTACACCGGCGCGATCGTCAAATGGATCGCGTGGAACATGCCCTACCATGTCGAGCATCACGCCTATCCCTCGATCCCGTTCCACGCACTGCCGAAGCTGAACGGGATCGTCGACGGCGAAATCGTCCATCGTGGCCGCGGCTACATCCGGACGACGCGCGAGACCTGGGCCTGGTTTCGGCGACATAGACAGGCCGGCTAGCGGAAGAAAAATCGACGCGCAAAGCCCCGATCGCGGTGCGATCGGGGCTTTGTCGTGAATGCGGGATATCAGTAGATCCCGTATGCGCAGACGTTCACGACGCGGACGCGCAGGCCGTGGCGGGTCTGGACGACGCGCTCCTGATAGCAATTGTTGACGCCGCTGTTGACGTAGACCCCGCCAAAGCCCCAGCCGTGACCCCAGTGATGGTGGAAGCCGTGGGCCGACGCGGCGGTGGGGGCGAGAGCGGCAACGCCGAGCGAGCCGGCGGCGATCAGACCAAGTGCAAGCTTACGAAACATTTTCATTCTCCAGTTTGGCGTAAGGGCCGTTGTTGTGTCCCTGCATCTCGGTCGAGCCGAAACGCGAATGCGTTCATGCAGCGCGGGGAGAATCGTGTTTCAGGAGTGTTTCGTCGGTCGCGGCGCGTCGCGCCGCCGTCCTGTTTTCCGCGCCGCGCGATAGCGCACAGCCATCGCCTCTGTCAGCTCGGCCATCTTCTCGCGCAGGTCGGCCGGCTCCAGCACTTCGGCCTCGGGCCCGAGCCGCAACAATTCGGCGGCGGCATGCCATGACGTCTTGCCGGTCGGCACTCTGGCAATGCGCCAGCCGTCCGCATCCGCGGTCTCTTCGAGCTGCGTACGCGCCCTGACGTAAGGCTGGCTCAGGGCATCGAGCAGTTTCACGCCGAAGGGCGACAGCCGAACGATCGCGACATTGGGATGCATCTCGGCCTCAAGACGCAGCGTTGCATCCCGCCAATAGCCGGCGAGATCGAAACCGGCGGGCCGCTCACACCGATCGTCGAGCGCGGTGCAGTCGAGCACGCGCGCGACGCGATAGGTCCGCACGCTGCCGTCGACCAGACCTGCGAGATACCAGCTGCCCCCTTTCAGCACGAGACCGAGCGGCGCGACGCGACGCTGCTTCTCGGCGCGCCAGCTCTGGTAGCGGATCTTGATCAGTGTCCCGCGCAGGGTCGCGGCGGCGATCGTGCGCAGATGCTTCGGTTCTTCCGCCTCGCCGAACCAGCCCGGCGCGTCGAGGTGAAAGCGCTCCTGCATCCGTCCGGCGTCTTCGCGCAAATTGGCGGGCAGCGCGGCCATCAGCTTGTTCTGTGCGGCGATCATCGCCGCATCCAGCCCGAACGCCGCCGCTGGGCCCGGCAATCCCCCCAGAAACAGCGCTTCCGCCTCGCTCTGCGACAGACCGTTCAGCCGCACGCGATAGCCGTCGAGCAGGCGATAGCCGCCCTCCGCCCCGCGGTCGGCATAGACGGGGACGCCGGACGCCGCGAGCGCGTCGATGTCGCGGTAGATCGTGCGCACCGAGACTTCGCAGGCCTGCGCGAGCTCGGGCGCGGTGACCTGCCCCTTGGCCTGGAGGGTGGTGAGGATCGACAGCATCCGGCTCGCGCGCATGATTCCTTAAACCATACCTGACACAGGATGTCAGGTATGGTCCGCTACAACGCCATCGCCAGCCGGCAGATGGAGACCGCCATGACTGATCCGAACCGCATCACGCTGTATTATTCGCCGCAAACCCGGGCCACCGGCACGCGGGTGCTGCTGGAGGAACTGGGAGCGCCTTATGATCTTCGTGTCCTCAACATGAAGGCCGGCGAGCAGCGCCAGCCGGCCTATCTCGCCATCAACCCGCTCGGCAAGGTGCCGGCGATCCACCACCGCAACGCGCTGGTGACCGAGCAGGTCGCGATCACCATCTATCTAGCCGATTTGTTTCCGCAGGCGGGGCTGACACCCGCGCTGAACGATCCGCTGCGCGGCCCGTATCTGCGCTGGATCGCCTATTACGGCGCCTCGTTCGAGCCGGCCCTGATCGACAAGTTCATGCAGCGCGAGCCGGCACCGATCACGCAATCGCCGTATGCCGACTATGACATCATGCTCGGCGCGCTCGAGGCGCAGCTGTCGAAGGGCCCGTATCTGCTCGGCGAGCGCATGACGGGCGCCGACGTGCTGTGGGGCGTCGCGTTCAGCTGGACCATGATGTTCGGCATTGTGCCGAAAAAGGACGTGTTCGTCCGCTATGCCGAACGCATGACCTCGCGGCCCGCGTTCCAGCGCATCAACGCAGCGGACGCTGAGATGGCGGCGCAGCATGCTGCGGCGGCTGGCGGTTGAATGAACCGGGGTTGCAGATGACGAAGCCGGTGCACACGACCAACTGCTTCAACACCTTCATCCAGGTTGCTGAAGATTGTCCTGCGCGTACCGGCGAAGAGCCGCCGCTGCGCGCGGGAAAGCCGACGGTGGCGTGCCTGCAATACGGGATGATCGCCAAGGCGCCTTACAAATACACGTCCGACGACGTGATCTTCGCGACCTCTGCGTCGGGACGCGAACTCGCCGTGAAGGCGACGAAAACGGAGAAGCAGGCGGCCCGCGAAGCGTTCTTCTCCCGAGGGCAGGCGTGCATGAGGGCGTCGAGCCTGGGCAAGCGCTTCGGCTGGGGCGTTCATGCCGATAGCAAGGGCCGGATCGCGATCTATCCCATCGAGAGCAAACACTACAAGGCGCTTGCCCGCGATCCCAGGCTCACGCAGGTGCGCGCGATGCGGTCGAAGCGGGCTTGATCAGAATTTCGGCGGTCGCTTCTCCGCGAACGCCTTGATGCCTTCCTTGATCTCGTCGCCGCGCATGCTGTCGCGGTGACGCTGATCGGCGGCTTGCGCGTCCAATTCGCCGCGGGCGAATTCGTTGATGGCGCGCTTCATGCCGCGCATCGCCTGCGGCGCGTTGCCGGCGAGGATCGCAGCGAGCCTGTCGACCTCCTCGTCCAGAAACTCCAACGCCACCATGTCGGTGAGATAGCCGATCCGCAGCATCTCCGGCGCGCTGATCTTTTGCGCGGTCAGGAACAGTTTTTTTGCATTGTCGACGCCGAGCCGCGTCACGTAACGCTTGATGCCGCTGCTGTAGTAATGCAGCCCGAGCCGTGCCGCGGGCATGAACATCTCGGCGGTATCGACGCCGATGCGGAAGTCGCAGGCAAGCGCGAGGTCGGTCGCGCCGCCATAGACGCCGCCGTTGAGCCGGCAGATCGTGGGGACGCCGAGATCCTCCAGCCGGTTGACGACCACCTCGAACGCCGATCCCGCGCTCTGCTGCTCGTTCGCACTGACCGCGCGCTCGGCAACGGAATTGAGGTCATAGCCGGCGGAGAAGGCGCGCCCCGTGCCGGTCAGCACCAGCACGCGGATAGCAGGATCGGCCTCGACCCGGTCGAACAGTTTGACCAGTTCGCCGAGATCCTCGGCCTGGAGCCGGTTGAGATGTTTGGGCCGGTTGAGGCGGATGGTGGCGCGTGCGCCAACGAGTTCGAGCACCGGGCCAGTGGCTGCGTCGGCTGTGTCCGACATTCTTGTCTCCATTTATTTTGCTTGTCGCCATTTATTTGTTTTCGAGCGTGCGCCGCTTCGCCTCGGCATCGATGGTCTCGGCGAGATCGGGATGCCGCGCCATCAGCACGCGGAAGTCGACGAGGTCGAGCACAAGAAGCCGCGACACCTTGGTGGTCGAGACGTTGGCGCCGCGCAAATTGTTGCCGAGCAAGGCCATCTCGCCGAAGAAGGCGCCATCGCCGAGCCGCACCTTCTTGCCGGGCAGGTCGACCTCGACCTCGCCGGCGGCGATGAAATACATGCAGTCGCCCTGCGCACCCTTGCGGATGATCATGGTGCGCGCCGGCAGCTCCATGGTGCGCAGCATGTGGGTGACGTCGGCGATGGCGGCCGGTCCAAGCGCTGCAAAGAACGGCACCTTGCTGACGGATTCCCAGGTCTTGAGGAAATTGTCGCGCCGGGTCTCCGCGGCAAAGCCGGTCGCCAAAATACCGGTCCAGAGGCCGAACACACCGAGGCCGGAGATCATCACCAGCGCCGCCACCATGCGGCCCAGCGGCGTCACCGGCACCACGTCGCCATAGCCCGTCGTCGTCAGGGTTGCGACGGCCCACCACAGCGCGGCCGGCACGCTGCCGAACGTCTGCGGCTGCACGTCCCGCTCCAGGAAATATTCGGCAACCGAGGCCAGGAAGACCACCATCAGGAAGATCACGAGCACGCTGACCAGCGGCCCCGATTCCAGCACCAGCACGCGGCGGAGCTGCCGCAGGCCGGGAATGCCCGGCACCACCTTCAGCACCCAGAGCACGCTGAGCAGCCACGCCGTCCTGGGCTCGATCCCGAGAATCAGCGCGGCCGGCACGGCCAACGCACCGACCGCGTCGACCAGCCCGGCGGAGGAGGACATGTAGAGTGCAAGGCGCCCCTGTCGCGTCATATGGCGCAGCCGGACCACCCATTCGTATACGAAGTACACGAGACAGGTCCAAAGCAGGGCGTCGACCCAGCGATGTGCCGTCTCATAGGCCGGGTTGACCGTCAGGAGCACCATGGCAAGCACGCCGACGGCGACGGCCACATAGGCCGCCCTGGTCATGTTGCGGCCGGCCGTGGCGGCCGCGAACTGGGCCAGAGCGGAGATCAGCGGCTTGGACATGCGAGCAGGCGGCTCAGTTTCGTCTTTGCGGTCCCCGGCTGGAACCTCGCTGCCAAAGTGCCTGCCCGGCTCGAGGCCGTCAACGACGGTCCGCCGGACCACGCGCCGCTACTTGAAATGCGGCGGTTCGTCGTAGCCGCGACGGCTGCTGAAGAACAGCAGCACCATCAAGCCGATGCCGACAAGAACGGAAAAACCGGCCCCCAACGCCAGCGCCACGTAGCCTTCCGTCGGGATCGGCTCGCCCTCGACCGCCATCGCGGAATAAACGAAATAGCCAACCGCGGCCAACATTCCCAGCAGGAAGATGATGAGGAGTGCACGCATGGCGCGGTCTCCGGTTGATCCGAGAACAAACGGTTGTGGACAGGGACGGTTCCCGGCCTAGGGCCCCCGGTCGCTCGAAGACGTGCCGGCAAGGCGTCGCCGTAGGTCCTCAAATTGATGGGTCAGGCACTCTGAGCTGTCTTCACCACCACGACATTGCTCTCGTCGTGCTGGGAAGGGGCCACATCCTGAGCGGCCTTCTCGCCCGCGCCCGCATGGCGCTTGAGATAGTCGCGGCGCATGCCGATCTCGTCGCGGACGAATTCGTAGCCGAGCTTGAAGGTGTCGAGCCCGTCGGTACTGATCGTGCCGTCTCTGAGGCCGATGACGGCGCCGCGTAAAATGCCTTCCAGCTCGTCCTGGAGACATTCGAGCTGGTCGAGCGAATGCGCATGTTCGATCCGCTCGCCGATGTCGAGGATGGCGGTGGCCAGCTCGCTGGCCTTCTCCGGCGCGATCCGGGTGATCTTGGCGTAGATCGCGGCGAAGATCGAGCCGATGACGCTGAGCGCGGCAGCGCCGAGATACATCAGGTCGCCGTACTTATCCATGAACGACTTGGTGTCGTCGTTGATGTAGTCGGCCGCCCCTTGATGCGCCATCACGAAGGCGTCCTTCTCGACGGAGGCGGGCTCGATCCTAGTGGCAAAGCCGCTGTCGAGCCCGAGCGCGGACTTGTTCTCGTAGACGGTGCGCGCGAGCTCCCCGGCCGCCGTCGGCGACATCCTGGATTGGGCGACCAGCAACCATTCGAGCCCGATCGTGTCGAGATCGTCGCCGGGAATTTCCGGCGATGCAGACAGCGTGCCCGCCGTCAGCGTCTCGCTGGAAATGCCGGGGATCTTGCGCGCCAGCGCTTTCGCCTCGTCGATCGCGTTCAGCGTGAAGCCGCCGCGCCTGGCGACCTGCTCATACGCCTTGTCCCGCACCGCCCGCGAGGCGTGGACGATGGCGACGACTGCGCCAAAGCCGCTCGCCGGCGCGAACAGCTTGTCGAGTGTAGCGCCCTGTGGCGCCATCCGGATCCTCCCCGCGTCCGCACCCTCCGGAACGTCGAGGATACCGCGGACGAAGACGAGCGCGGAGTCGTTGTCGGCGACGACGGCGACCTTCTTCTTCTTCAGCTCGGCGAGCGACTTGATCTTCTTGTTTCCGGGCCCGAGCAGCAGCACGATATCGTGCTCGAGGATCGCGAGCGTGCGTGCCCGCAGCGGCACCTTGGCGTCGGTGCGCAGCACCGCGAGGTCGGCCTGCTTGCGATCGAACTGGGCGATCGCCTTGGCGTTGTCGGCGTTGTTGACGATCTTGATCCGGAAGCGCGAGGCGTTGTTCTTCAGGACGGCGGCGAGCTTGGCTGCGAACAGCGCCTCGTCGCTGTTGGGGGCGCCGACCGCAAAGGTCAGCGTCTCCGAATTGTGCACCAGCATGCGGCCGCCCCAGACGGTGGCAAGCGACAACAGCAGGGTCAGCACGACGTAGAGGAAGACCTGCTGCTGATTGGTCTTGATCACCTTGGGTCGCCGGGGCGGTGGCTCGATCGGCGATGAGGTCGGGCCCTCAGTACTCATGGCAGCACTCTGGCCTTATGCTTCCGGTGGCGGGCGGCTTGCGGATGTGATCGCTGCGGTCGCCCTGTAATTCGTAAACGTCTGAAAAAAGAACGATATTCTCTACTGACGATGGTAGCGCGCAGGCCGCGGAATGCAAATTCCGAGCCGAAGGTAACCTTACTCAACTCGGCCCCGGCGATTGGTCATCCTATCACCAGTTAGCCACAGTTGGCGATTTTCCGGTTCCCCCCGGCTGCATTCCGCCGCGGGAGGTGTCATAAATCGCAAGTCCCGGCGATTTGACCGGTCCAGGAAGAGATTGCGCTGAACGCTCCAATTCTTCTTGTCACGTCAACGAGGGCGCCTTGTCGTTTCCACCTCTGTCATCGGCGGTTCCGGTCGAAGCCCTCATTGGTTGGATGTTGCTGCTGACGTTCAAGCACATCATCGCCGATTTCGTCCTCCAGACCGCCTGGATGGCGCACGGCAAGGACCAGAAGCACGGCTGGGCCCTGCCGCTCCTGGTGCACTGCCTGGTTCACCTTGCGGTTGCGCTGCCGCTGATCCTGATCGTGGCGCCGAAATTCTGGTTTGTGGCGCTGATCGACTTCGTCATCCACATCACGATCGACCGCGCCAAGGGCCTCGTCTCAGCCAATTTCGGTGTCGATCTTGCGCATCCCTGGTTCTGGACCCTGATCGGTGTCGACCAGGCCCTGCACCATCTGACTGGCTTCGGCCTCTCCATCTTCATGGCGGCGAACTGACCGCTGGCGGCCTCGGCGCGTAGGTGGTCGTCCATCGGCATCCACAAGAGGTCGTCATGCCCGGGCTTGTCCCGGGCATCCACGTTCTTCGCGCCTCTCGGCTTTCCGTGGATGGCCGGGACAAGCCCGGCCATGACGCGTGGAGGCGTTCGCGCCTGACTCATCGGCTCAGATAGCGCGGCTGGATCCCCGCCCAGCCCATTGATTCGCGGCCCACGCGCAAGGACCCCCGGGTGACTACCGGGCAGCGTGGTTAACCTTTCATTAGAGAATTGCACTGCATCTTCCCAGACGAGGGAGAACTGCAATGTTTTCAAGCCGCGATACCTTTGAAGGCGATTCCTGCCCGGTCCGCGACGAACTCCTTGGCGAGATGTACCGCGCCAGCGAGAGTGGCCTGCCGAGGCTGGTTGAAAGTGTTTCCCCTGACGCGCGCGCCAGGCTGGCGCTGTTCTGCTATCGGCGCAGCCATCTGCACTCGCTGGCGGTCGCGATCGCTGGCAGCTGTAACGAGCGCGACCTGATCGAGAACGGCGGCCGTGTCGGTTCGACGCTCTACGCGCTTGCGCGCGAAGGCGCGGCGAAATCCTCGCCGTCGCTGTCGGGTGGCCGCAAGCCGATCACGCTGTCGACCAAGCCGCTCTCGGTGCTCGCGCCGCTGGACGACGAGATCGACGACGAGATCGGCGAAGCCGTCCCGGCCTAAAGCACGATCGATCGCGCTCTAGCTCTCTATTGGCGTATGATCTCGGCGGAAAACCGCTGCACACTTTTCCGGATCATGCGCCGGCGGCCTCTATCACCGGCAGCCCGAATTTCCGTCGCGCCATCGCGCATTCGGCATCGCCCGGCATGCAGGTGCGGCACACGTCCGGCCGCACTGCATAGATGCCGCACGCGGTCGCTTTTCCAATGTTCCCCTGCAACGCCGAACAGCGATCGCCTTCGCAGCGCATGCCGGATTGACGGTCGTTGACGAGCGCTTCGGGAATCGCGGCAAGCTCCTCGTCGCTCTCGATCGAGAAGCGCGGCCAGTTCGCCGAATAGCCGCAGCAGGCGCCGCAACTCTGGCAACAGCTCGACAGGTCGATCGGGGCGTTCTCATCCATCGTCACGTGTCCTTTGGCGGGCCCCAGACCAGGCTCTGGCGCCATTTCGCGCGCAGCACGTCGCGCCTTTCAGGATATCTCTCGTCGGGATAGCTCGCGTCGACCACGCGGTCGGTGCGGAAGCTGCGGAAGTCGCCGCGCAGCTCGCACCAGGCCGCGAGCAGGCGCACGGCTTCGAGATAGCCGATCGAAATCGGCCAGATCATGCGCTCGCTGGCGCGGCCCTGCTCGTCGCGATAGCGCAGCATGATCTTCTTGCCTTCGTGGATCTGGGTGCGCGTGCGAGCCATGTCCAAGCGGTCCGGCTCCCTGTTCCAGCTCGGTCGGGCCCGGCTTGCCGGCTCCAGCACGAACGGACGCAGGCGCTCAGGGACAGTGTCGGCGATCTTGGCCATCAGATCTTCAGCCGCACGCGCCAGCGCGGGATCGGCATGGCCGGCGACCCATTGCGCGCCCAGCACCGCCGCCTCGATTTCGTCGGGTGTCAGCATCAAAGGCGGCAGGTCAAAACCCTTTTCCAGGATGTAGCCCATGCCGGCTTCACCACGGATCGGCACGCGCTGGCCGATCAGCGTGGCGATGTCGCGATAGATCGTGCGCTTCGAGGTCTCGAGCTCGGCCGCGATGGCGTCCGCCGTCAGCGGCTTACGCGTGCGCCTCAGCACCTGGATGATTTGAAACAGCCGGTCGGCGCGTCTCATGACGGATCTCTTGTCGGTGGTTTTTCAGAAGGCGGCGCGCGGCTGCTGACAGGATGTTGGCAGCAGGGGAGTTCTATACCGGGACAACACGTCGACTGAAGAGGATTTGTCCATGATCATTCCAACTCATTTCGGCCCGGCCGCTGCGCTATGGCGGACCCCGCCTTTACAGGTCCAGCCTTTGCAAGTCCCGCGTTTGCAAGCCCGAGCTTGGTACGCATGGGCGTTCGGCCGCCTCGTATCCCTTGATCTCATGGTCCTCGACCTCCGCCTTGCGCTCGCGACCATGGTGGCTCGCTTCCTGGTGCAGGCCGCGGACGCGCTGGTCCGTCATGTCATGGCCCGCGCCTGGCGGGGGGCCCGTTTCGCAGAAGATATCACGGCTGCTGCCACCATGGTGGCAGCAGCCCGCGGTTAAGTTCCCTCAACTCTTTCGGTCGTTTCAGGAGAGCCTTCATGATCACGCTTTACGGCTTTGGCGCCGGCTTCGGCCTGCCGGAAATCAGCCCCTTCGTCACCAAGACGGAGGTGCAGCTCAAGATGGCGGGATTGCCCTACCGGAAGGAGCGGGCGATGCCACCCGCATCACCCAAGGGGCAGCTGCCCTTCATCGACGATGGCGGCGAGGCGGTGGCCGATTCCACTTTCATCCGCGCCCATATCGAGCGCCGCTACGGCTTCGATTTCGACGCCGGTCTGTCGCTCGTCGAGCGCGCGCAGGCCTGGGCATTCGAACGCATGATCGAGCATCACGTTTATTTTGCGCTGGTCGGGGCGCGCTGGGTCGATCCGGTCAACTTCGCCAAGGGGCCTGCGCATTTCTTCGACGGCGCGCCGGAGCACAATCGCGAGAAGTTGCGCGAGGACGCGCAATTCCGTGTCGCCGAGAACTACCTGCTCTCCGGACTCGGCCGCCACGCGCCCGATGACGACGTCGATCTCGCCGTGCGCTCGCTGTTTGCGCTCTCGGTGCAGCTCGGCGACAAGTCCTATCTGATGGGCAACAAGCCCTGCGGCGTCGATGCCACCGCCTTCGGTGCACTCGCCGGGATCCTGACGCCGTTCTTCGAATCCGCACTGCGCCGTCGCGCCGAAGGATTTCCGAACCTCACCGCTTATGTCGACCGGATGATGGACAGTTACTATCCGGAGTTCGCCTGGACCCCGCTGCGGCAGGCGGCTTGAGGCCTGGAATGAGACTCATCTAGCGCCCCGAGAAAGGTGTGTCCCCTCCCCCACAAGGAAGGAGGGAACTCAGAGAGCGGTGCTGTTGTTCAAACGCGATCCGGCATTACGCTCGCTGCAAACAAAAAGAGCCGGCCCATCGGGCCGGCTCTCGTCGTCTCAATCCTGCCGCTGCGTCTATTTCACCAGCGTGTACTTGCCGTTCTTCACCGTGAGCAGGATGCGCGAGCGCTCGTCGAGGCCGTAGCGATCCTTTTCGGTGAAATTGTAGACGCCTTGGCTCGCCGCAAGCTCCTTCTCCGACAGCAGCGCCTGGCGAATCGCCTCGCGGAATTCCGGCGTGCCTGGCTTCGCCGTCTTGAGTGCCGCCGGGATGATGCGCTTGAGAATCTCGAAGGCGTCGTAAGAGTGACCGGCGAACTGGCTGCGGCTGTTCGGGCCGTACTTGGCTTCATAGGCCGAGTTGAGCGCGAGGCCCGGCTTCTTGGTGGCGGCTTCGTCCGGCTGGTCCTCGGGATCCATGACGGGACCAGAGGCCATCAGCACGCCTTCCGCAGCTTTGCCGGCGATACGGATGAAGTCCATACTGGCGGCGCCATGGGTCTGGTAGATCAGGCCCTGATAGCCACGCTCGCGTAGCTCGGTCTGCGGCAGCGCGGCCGCGGTGCCGGAAGCGCCGACCAGAATGGCATCGGGATTCGCCGCCACGAGCTTCAGCACCTGTCCGGTCACCGACGTGTCGGGGCGAGCGAAGCGCTCCTCGTCGGCGATGGTTATGCCCATCGGCACGGCCTGCGCCTTCAAATCGTTGAACCAGAGGTCGCCATAGGAGTCGGAATAGCCGATATAACCGACGGTCTTCACACCCTTCGACTTCATGTGGTCGTACAGCACCTTGCCCACGATCGGGATCGGCTGCGGCATCGCCACCGACCACTTCATGCGCTCCGGCGTAATCGGGAACGGCGCCAGGCCGAAATGCGGAATGCCGGCTTCGTTGGCGACGTTGGACACCGCGATGGTCGGCGGCGTCAGCGCCGAGCCCATGATGATGTCGGCCTTGGATTCGGTCACGAAGCGGCGGGCGTTGGTGGTCGCGGTGGTCGGATCGCCGCCGTCGTCGAGTACGATCACCTTCAGCGGCACGCCGCCGATCTCCTTCGGCACGAACTCCAGCGCATTGCGCTCGGGAATGCCCAGCGCTGCGCCCGGGCCGGTCGTGGTGGTGGTGATGCCGATGGTGACCTCGGCGGTCTGAGCCCGCGCGGGCACGGCCGGCAGCGCAAGCGCAGCCGCGGTGACGGCGGCGGTCAGGTAAAAGCGTTTCATCTATTCCTCCCTTTATGTGTTTCTTTGAAAGCAGAAATCGGGGGGTAATTCAGCCCCCTCTTTTGGTGATGTGGCGATTTAGCTCCGGGCCTCGCTCCCCGTGAATTTGGCTACCATTTCCGCAGGAAACGGTGCCGATTTCAGTTTGTCGGGGTTAACGGGGTCGCGCCCGACCAGGACACGGGTCTCGAAACCCTCGATAGCCAGCGCCTCGCCCTTGAAGACGCTGTGCTTCACCTCGAAACTCGAGCGCTTGATGCTCTCGATCTTGGTTTCGATGGTGATCCAGTCGCCATAAGTCGAGGGGATGTAGAACTTGGCGCGTGTATCGACCATGGGAATGCCCACCAGGCCGTATTTCTTGACCAGGTCCTGCTTGGAGAAGCCGGCGACTTCGAACAGGGTCGACGTCGAATCGTCGAACATCGCGAAATAACGCGGGTAATAGACGATGTTGGCGGGGTCGCAGTCACCCCACTGGATCTGGACGTCGCGCCGGTTCACGAACATATGCCGCGCCCTATTTCGGCGCCATGCGCAGCGAGCCGTCGAGGCGCACCACTTCGCCGTTGAGGTAGGAATTCTCGACCATGTGCAGGGCGAGCGCCGCGAACTCGTCGGCGTGGCCGAGCCGGCGCGGGAACGGGATCGCGGCGGCGAGCGAGTCCTGGGCTTCCTGCGGCAGGTTGGCGAGCAGCGGCGTGAGGAACAGGCCGGGCGCGATCGTCAGCACGCGGACGCCGAACTGCGCCAGCTCGCGCGCGATCGGCAGCGTCATGCCGACGATGCCGCCCTTGGAGGCCGAATAGGCCGATTGCCCGATCTGGCCGTCATAAGCGGCAACGGATGCCGTGTTGATGATGACGCCGCGCTCGCCGGTTGCCTGCGGCTCGAGCTTGGACATCTCGTTCGCGGCAAGGCGGAGCATGTTGAAGGTGCCGATCAAATTGACCTTGATCACCTTGTCGAAATCGGCGAGCGCCATCGGGCCGTCGCGGCCGACGACGCGCTTGGCAACGCCGATGCCGGCGCAATTGACCAGCACGCGCGCGGGTCCATGGGACTTGGTCGCTTGGGCGATCGCAGCCTCAGCGGAAGCCGCATCGGAGACGTCGCAAGCCACAGCCACGCCCTTGATCTCGGCGGCGACAGTTTCGGCGAGCTTGGCATTGAGGTCGCACACCGCGACCCTGGCGCCCTGCGCCGCCAGCTTACGCGCGGTCGCCGCGCCCAGTCCCGACGCGCCGCCCGTGACGATGACAGCCTGATCCTTCAACAACATGGCGTTCTCCCTAGGTGCGACGTCCTCTTACCCGACCGATATCACACGGTCCGATGGATTGGCAGCGTAGAGCTCCTCGATCAGCAGGCTGCGATGCTCGAGCACCGCGCGCTGGTTGATCGAGCCCTTGTCGGTGACTTCGCCCTTGTCGATCGAGAGTGGCGTGTCCATGAGGATCGCGCGCGTGATCCGCGTCGAGGATCCCGTGGCCGCGCTGAGAAAGCGGGTCAGCCGTTCGCGAAATGCCTCGCGCACCAGCCGGTCGCGGGTCGCGACGACGAGATCGTCGGTCGGCAGCGTCGGGTTGATCAGCCGGCAGCCGTCGAGATCGAGCACGACGAGCGCGGAGATCTCGTCTCGGTTGATGCCGGCGATGACGACGTCGCGCACCAGCGGCGCGCAAGCCGCGACGAAGCGCGCGCGCAATGGGCCGACGCTGACCCAGGTGCCGCTGCCGAGCTTGAAATCCTCACCGATGCGGCCGTCGAAATCGAAGCCGGCATTGAGATCATCGGGATCGACGGGCTTGAGGGCATCGCCGAGCTTGTAGAAGCCTTCTTCGTCGAACGAATTTGCGGTGATGTCGGGCTGGCGCCAGTAGCCGGGCATCACGTTCGGCCCCTTGCAACGAACTTCCATCTTGCCGTTGTTCGGCACCAGCTTGGCGTCATTGCCGGATACGGGAAGCCCGACATGGCCGGAGCGGCTGGTGCGCGGGTTGACCGACATGAAGAACGGCGCGGTCTCGGTTGCACCGAGGCCGGTCAGCATCGGTACGCGGTAGCCTTTTTCCTTCACCGCCAGCTCGTCGAGGCTGTTCCAGACGAACGGCGACAGCGCCGCGCCCGAGAAGAACATCGCGTGCAGCCGGTCGAAGAATTTTGCGCGGAGGCGCTGGTCGTCGCGCAGATAAGGCAGCAGCGACTCGTAGCCCTTGGGGACGTTGAAATAGACCGTCGGCGAAATCTCCTGGAGATTGCGCACGGTTTCCTCGATGCCTCCAGGCACCGGCTTGCCGGCATCGAGATACATCGAGCCGCCATTGTAGAGCGTCAGCCCGATATTGTGGTTGCCGCCAAAAGTGTGATTCCAGGGCAGCCAGTCGATGATGACGGGCGGCTCGTCCCTGAGGAAGGCGAGTGTCTCGCGCAGCATCACCTGGTTGGCGCAGATCATGCGCTGGGTGTTGATGACCGCCTTGGGGTTGCCGGTCGAGCCCGAGGTCAGCAGGAATTTCGCGATGGTGTCGGGGCCGATCTTGCCGTGGACCTCGTCCAGATCGCCGCGGATCGGGGTTGCCATGAGGTCGGCGAGCAAGGTGACGTCGCGGCCCGGCACGTGGCCGTAGGACGCGGCGATCTCGGTGCCGAGCGAGACGTTGGCCGCGAGCGCGTCGGCGAACTTGTCGGCGTCCTCGGCGAAGACAAGGCCGGGCGTCAGCAGCTTCATCAGGTAGGAGAGCTTGCCGTAATCCTTCGATACCAGCGAATAGGCCGGCGACACCGGGCAGAACGGAATGCCGGCATAGAACGCGCCGAACGCGAGCAATGCGTGGTCGATCGAATTGCCGGAGAGGATGACGACCGGCCGCTCCGCCGACAGCCCGCGCGCAATGAGCCCTGAGGCGATGTGCCGGCTCGCGGCGAGCAGCTCGGCGTAGCTGATCTTGCGCCAGCCGCGGCCACCTTCGCGCTCGGCCATGAAGACGCGATCGGGCGTCGCGCTCGCCCAGTGATGCAGGCGGTCGGTGATGCGGGCCGGATAATCGCCGAGCGGCTGTTTGGGCCGCAGATAAATCGTGCCGTCGTCGCGCCGCTCGATATTGACGACGGGATCGCCGAACGAAATGGGCCGCAGCGGGGAAGTGCTCGCGCCGCGCTCCATGCTGGAAGAGGACGGCTGCGCGCTCATGATTTCGGCTTCACCTTTGCGGTCTTGTGTTCGAGGAACTCGCGGATCCTGCGTTTTGCCTCTTTGTCGCTCTGCGCCACCGTCGCCATCAGCGATTCCATCAACAGGCCGGTCTGCGGATTGGCCTCCGCGATCATCGGCAGCGCCTGGAGCACGGCGAAGTTGGTCAGCGGCGCGTTGGAGGCGACCTTGGTCGCAAGCTCCATCGCCTTGCCGAGCCCGTTGCCGGCTTCCGTGACATATTGCGCAAAGCCGTAGGAGGTGCCTTCGGTCGCGGAATAGACGCGGCCGGTCAGCATCATGTCCATCATCCTGGCGACGCCGATCAGGCGCGGCAGGCGCACCGAACCGCCGCCACCGACGAAGATGCCGCGCTGCCCCTCCGGCAGCGCGAAATAGGTCGAGGGTTCGGCGACACGGATATGCGCCGCGCAGGCGAGCTCCAGCCCGCCTCCGATCACGGCGCCCCTGAGCGCGGCGATCACAGGCACGCGGCTGTACTGGATGCGGTCGAACACCCGGTGCCACATCTGGGAATGGAGAAGGCCGCCACTGGCATCATGGTCGGTCAGTTCGGAGAGGTCGAGACCGCTGGAAAAATGGTCGCCGATGCCGTGGATGACGACGGCGCCGATATCCTCGGGCAGGGCCGCAAAACACTCGCCGATCTCCAGGATGATGCCGTCGTTGAGCGCATTGCGCTTGGCCGGCCGATTGAGGCCGACGGTCAAAACCCGGTCCGCCCGCTCGATCTTCAAAAGCCCGGCGGCGCCCGCGTCAGCGGTCTCGGCGTTTCCCTGTGTCATTTGCGTCCTTGTCAGAATAGTTATGTTGTATAACGAATTCAGGAGGAGTCAACAAGGGGCTAGGTGCCTCTTGGGTCAGTCAGGCGGGCAAAAGGCGCCCTCCAAATGCGGTGTCGTCCCGGCGGAGGCCGGGACCCATAACCACAGGGAGAAGTTTGGCCAAGTCGTTCGGTACTCCGACTATTCGCGATCGACAGATCACGCGGTATGGGTCCCAGCCTTCGCCGGGACGACGGCGAAGGGCACTGAAGCCTTCACATCACCTGATGCACGTCGATCACGACTCGATCCGCATGACGCGCTGCTGACCCGACAAAAATGTGCTCCATCAGCCAGCGGTACTTCTCGTGCCCGGTCTCGAACCTCGGCACGGTGCGGAAATAGATCAGTTTGGGATCCACCGGTTCGCCGCGCTTGAGCTTTTGCAACAGCTCGACCGGGCCGAAGCGCATGCCCTTGTTCTCGACATAGACGGTGGCACCGTCGTCGGTTTCGAACGCGTACTTCGCTTCGAGATCAATCAGCTCATTCGGGCGGATGGTCTGGAAGTCCGCGCCGAACGGCAGCACCTTGCCGGTGATCGCACCCGTCACCTCGCCGCCGACGATCGGGATGATGCGGCGAATGCCGATACCGGTCTCGCCGGCGGTGACGACGTCGCCGATGCGTGCGGTGACGGTAAAGACGTATTTGGTCTCGAGGGTAGGGGCCGTCATCGGTCACCTTTCTGTATTGAACTAGCGCCGCTGTCCTTCCTTCTCCCTTGTGGGAGAAGGTGGCGCGAAGCGCCGGATGAGGGGTATGCCTCTCCAAACTCAGATCAGCGCTTGAGGAAATATACCCCTCACCCGTCTCGCCGCTTTGCGGCGAGCCACCCTCTCCCACAAGGGGAGAGGGAAAAGACAGCTCGCCGCTTTACCACCTCCTCAATGCGCCATCATCCGCGTCGGCAGCCATGTCGCCAGCAGCGGGAAGGCGATCAGGATCACCAGGCGCACCAGGTCTGTCGCCACGAACGGAATCACGCCCTTGAAGATGGTGGAGAAGGAAACGTCCTTCACCACGCTCTTGATGACAAAGACGTTCATGCCCACCGGCGGATGGATCAGGCCGAGCTCGACCGTCATGACGATGATGACGCCGAACCAGATCGGGTCGAAACCGAGATGCATGATCACGGGGAAGATGATCGGCACGGTGAGGATGATCATCGCCATGGCGTCCATCAGGCAGCCGAGCACGAGATACATCACCATGATCAACGCCAGCACGCCGTAGGGGCCGAGACCGAGGCCGGTGAGGAATTCCGTCACCTTTTGCGGGGTCTGCGTCACCGTGAGGAAATAGCCGAAGATCAAGGCGCCGATCAGCACGGTGAACACGGCGGCGGCCGTGCGCGTCGCCTGGAGCAGCGACGCCAGAATCTTCTCGCGGTCGAGCCGGCCGGTCGCCACGCCGATGATGAAGGCGCCGGCGGCGCCGACGCCGCCCGCTTCGGTCGGCGTGAAGCGCGGCAAATAGGGCAGGCCGTAAAGGCCGCCGATGACGAACACGAACAGCAGCACCGGCGCCCAGATGTCCTTCAGGCCGGCGAAGCGCTCGCGCCACGGCAGCTCCTTGCCCTTGGGCAGGAAGTCGGGCCGGAAATAACCGATCAGGAAGATCGTGATCATGTACATGGTCATCGCGAGGATGCCCGGGATGATGCCGGCGATGAACAGCTTGCCGATGTCCTGCTCGGTGATGATGCCGTAGACGGCGAGCACGGTGGAGGGCGGCAGCATCGCACCCAGCGTGCCGCCGGCCGCGATCACGCCGGTGGCAAACGACTGCGGATAGCCGAAGCGGCGCATCTCGGGGTAAGCGACCGCGGAGAAGGTCGCGGCGGTCGCGACCGAGGAGCCGCAGATCGCGGCAAAGCCGCCGCAGGCGCCGACGGTGGCGATGCCGAGTCCGCCGCGCAAATGGCCGACAAAGCCGTTGGCGGCGCGGAACAGCTCGCGACTCATGCCGGAATTGCTGACGAACGAGCCCATCAGCAGAAACATCGGAATGACGCCGAAGGTGTAGTCGGTCACCGTGCGCATCGAGGTCTGGCCGACCAGCTTCAGCGCCGGCGTGGCGCCGACGAGATAGGAAAAGCCGGAGACGCCGACGAGGCCCATGGCCATGCCGACCGGCACGCGCAGCAGCATCAGGGCGAACAGGGAAACGAAGCCGATTACGGCGACGGCATCGGTGCTCATGATTACTCCGTCGCCTTCAGCTTGGGGTCGTGCATCTCTTCGGGATGGAAGATCAACCGGTAGGTGCGGATCGCGATCAGCAGCACGGCCGAGACGTCGCCGATCCAGGCGATCGCGAAGAACGGCCAGGTCGGCATGTGCATGTCGAAGGTCTGGACGTTGTCGTTGTAGGTGCCGCGCACCTTGTCGAACAGCGTCCAGGTCTGCACCGTCACGACGAACAGCAGCACCAGGGTCGCGAACACGTCGATCCAGCGCTGGTAGCGCGGCCCGACATTGCCCCAGACGAGGTCGACGGTGATGTGGGTGCCGCGATAGGAGGTCGCGGCGATGCCCCAGAAGATCAGGATGCCGAGCAGCATGCGGCCGATGTCGAAACTATCGGGGATCGAATAGTTCAGCGTGTTGCGAAGCAACACCGACAGGAAGATGTCGAGCGCGACGATGCCGACGAAAGCCGCTGCAATCCATTCGATCGAATCGATAATACGATCCATCCAGCTGCGCTTCATGGGAGCTTCCTAAGAGATGCCATCCTCGGGCGGGAGAGGGAGAGGACGCGCGATGCGCTCCTCGCGTCTCGACCCGCGTGCAGAACAACGGCGGCGAGATGCATCCCGCCGCCGCATGTGTTTCGACGAAGAACTACTCCGCCAGCGCGTTGTACTTCTTCAGCGAGGCCTTCAGCTCGCTAAGCGCCGCGTCCGGATCCACGCCGGTCTTCTTCGCGCCGTCACTCCAGGTCTTCACCAGCGGCTCGGCGGCCTTCTTCCAGGCCGCGGTCTGCTCGGGCGTCAGCTTGTAGACCTCGTGACCGGACTCCGCCTTGACCTTGTCGATGCCGGCATCCTCGAACTTGCCCCAGTGCTCGCCGACCACGCCTGCCATTTCGACCGTGCAATTCTTGTCGATCGCGGCCTTCTGCTTGTCGGACATCGCATTGTACTTGTCCTTGTTCATGACGAACACGAAGGTCGTGGTGTAGAGCGGCGCCTCCATGTCGTATTTGGTCACCTTGTCGATGCCGAACAGCACCAGCGAGCCCCAGGGGAAGGTGACGCCATCGGCGACGCCGCGCTCGATGATGTCGCGCACTTCGGGCGCGGAGGATTGCACATTGGTGCCGCCGAGCGAGGTGACGAAGTTCGCCATGGTGGCGTGGGCGGGGCGGATCTTCAGGCCCTTCACGTCCTCCGGCATCACGATCTTCTTGGTGCGGGAATGGAAGGAGGAGGGCGAGTGGACGAAGGCGAGGCAGTATTTGACGTCCTTCATCTCCTTCTCGGCGTATTTGCGGTACCAGGCGTCGAGCCCCATCGAGCCGCCCTTGGCATCCGAGATCAGGAATGGCAATTCGCCAGCGCCGATGATCGGGAAACGGCCGGGCTGGTAGCCGGGATTGACATAGGTGACGTCGGCGATGCCGTCGCGCGCCATGTCGTAATGGTCGAACGCCTTGCCCATCTGCTGGGCCGGAAACACCTTGCCCTTGATGGTGCCGCCGGAATCCTTCTCGACCGCAGCAGCCCAGTCCTCCAGCGATTTCTGTAGTGGATGCGAGGCCGGCACCCAGTGCGAGATCTTCAAATCGAAGGTCTTGTCCTGCGCGAACGCAGGGCTCACGCTTGCTGCCAGCAGCAACGCCAGACAGGCTTTCCTCATCACGCGTCTCTCCCTCTTTTGACGGCGGGCTTCGATGGCCCGGTCTCGTTAATTAACATGTTATCTAGTTGGCCGGCGCGTTCAAGCCGGAACTGGCGCGACGTGCCGCCGCGCACTCCCTTTTGCCCAACCGTTATATGATATAATTATCGTGCGCGGACGGCAGCGACAAGCGAGCCACGCCGAAAGCCTACAGGATCGGGAGGAGCAAGTATTGCGGACAAAAGTCGCAATCATCGGGGCGGGGCCGGCAGGATTGTTGCTTGGGCAACTGCTGCATCATTATGGCATCGACAATGTCATTCTGGAGCGGCAGAGCCCGGACTATGTGCTCGGCCGCATCCGTGCCGGACTGCTGGAGGAGGGAACAGTTGCGCTGCTCGACCAGATCGGCGCCGGCGCACGGGCGCATGCCGAAGGGCTGGTGCATGAAGGGATCGAACTCACCTTCTCGGGGCGCCGCCACCGCATCGACATGAAGGCTGCGACCGGCAAGACGGTCATGATCTACGGCCAGACCGAGGTCACGCTCGATCTGATGAATGCGCGCACGGCCGCCGGCCTCACCTCGGTCTACGAGGCCAAGGACGTGCAGCCGCAGGATTTCGACGGCGGTCACCCGCGCGTAACCTACGTGAAAGATGGCGTCACCCACACCATCGATTGCGATTTCATCGCCGGTTGCGACGGGTTTCACGGCGTCAGCCGCGCCAGCGTTCCGGCTTCGGCCATCGAGGAGTTCGAGCGCATCTATCCGTTCGGCTGGCTGGGCATCCTCTCCGAGACGCCGCCGGTCAGCCACGAGCTGATCTATTCCAACCACGCCCGTGGCTTTGCGCTCTGCACCATGCGTTCGACCAGGCGCAGCCGTTACTATGTGCAGTGCGCGCTCGACGACCACGTCGACCAATGGCCGGACGACCGTTTCTGGGACGAGCTCAAGCGCCGGCTCGACCAGGACGCCGCCGACAGCTTGGTCACGGGCCCCTCGATTGAGAAGAGCATTGCGCCGCTGCGCAGCTTCGTCGCCGAGCCGATGCGCTTCGGCAGGATGTTCCTGTGCGGTGACGCCGCCCATATCGTGCCGCCGACCGGCGCCAAGGGGCTGAACCTGGCCGCGAGCGACGCGCATTATCTGTCGAGTGCGTTTCGCGAGTTCTACGACGAAAAATCCAGCGCCGGCATTGATGCCTATTCGGCGAAGGCGCTGGCGCGGGTCTGGAAGGCCGTGCGCTTCTCCTGGTGGATGACCTCGATGCTGCACAAATTCCCCGACACCGGCACCATCGGCGCGCGCATCCAGCTCGCCGAGCTCGACTATGTCACGCAGTCGCAGGCCGCGATGACCTCGCTGTCGGAGAATTACGTGGGGCTGCCGTTTTAGGGCGCGCCGTCATGCCTCGCGAAAGCGGGGCATCCAGTACGCCGCGGCCTCTCCGTATCACGTCACCGTCTCTGGAATACTGGATCACCCGCTTTCGCGGGTGATGACAGGGATAGCGGGGCGACGGCGCCACTCCTTTCAAACACCCGCGCAAATTCCGTTTAAAACTTTGTAGGTGGTGCATCTGTCCCGTCTGCCGCGTTCAATGGCGGGAGCCACCAACGCGAGACGGACATGACCAGCACCGACATTCCCGCCGGCTTCGAGCCGCACTTTCGCAAAGCCCCGCTCACCGATCCTTGGGAGCCGCTTTACTCCAGGAAGACCGACAACGGCGTCACCGTGGGATTGCGGCTGGCGAAACCGCACACCAACGCGCGCGGGCTGATCCATGGCGGCCTGATCGCGGCGCTGGCCGATGCCGCCATGGGCTACAGCTGCGCGCAGGCGACGGGCTGGACGACCTCGTTGGTCACGATCTCGCTGTCGGTCGACTATGTCGGCGCCGGCGAGATCGGCCAATGGCTCGCGGTCGAGGGTGAGGCGATCAAGACCGGCAGCACGATCTGTTTCGCGCAGTGCCTCGCGAAGGCCGACGGCGCCGTGATCGCCCGCGCCAGCGGCACCTTTCGCGTAGTGCCGAAGAAGGGGTGAGGGCGTCACCCGAATTTCCACTCCGCGGTCTCCACCACGAGATCGACGAAGGCACGCACCTTGGCGGAGAGCAGGCGCGAGGTCGGGTAGACGATGTGGATCGGCAACGCCGGCTGCTCGTATTTCGCCAACACGATTCTGAGCCGCCCGCGCCGCAGGCCCTCGGCAGCCTGATAGGCCAGCACCCGGGTCACGCCGCCGCCCGCCTCGGCATATTGCAGGGCGGCGTCGGCGCTGTTGCTGGCGAAGCGTGGATTCGGCGCCACCTCGATGTCGCGGCCGTCCTGCACGAAGCGCCAGTTCGCGGATGGACCGAAGGCGATGGTCTGGTGCCCGAGCAATGCCTCCGGCGTCTTCGGCTCGCCATGGCGCTTGAGATAGCCAGGTGTCGCCACCACGATCCGCCGCATCTCGCCGACCTGGCGCGCGACGAGGGAGGAGTCGGCGAGATGGCCGATCCGCACCGCGACGTCGACGGCATCTTCCACGAGATTGACCAGGTTGTCCGACAGCCGCAATTCGCAGGCGACCTCGGGATAGCGCTTGAGGTAGGCGATCATGACAGGCCCGACATGGAGCCGGCCAAAGCCGACCGGCGCCGACACCACCAGCCGCCCGCTCGGTCGGTTGCGCTCCTCCCGTGCCGAGCCGTCGGCCTCCTCGACATCGGCGAGGATGCGACGCGCGCGCTCGAGATAGCGCGTGCCGACGTCGGTCAGGGTCACTTGACGGGTGGTCCGCTGCAACAGCCGCGCGCCAAGATGCTCCTCCAGCGCCGCGATCAGCCGCGTCACCGCGGAGGGGGACAGCCGCAGTTTTCGTGCCGCCGGCGCGAAGCCGCGCAGGTCGGCGACGGTGACGAAAACATGCATGGCTTCGAGGCGATCCATGGCATTATTGCATATAACGCAACGATGAAGTGTCAAGCGGGATGATTGTTTTAGCCGGCGGGAGGTCCATTTTGGATGGCGAAGACGCAGGGATGCGCCGGGATTTCAGGAGATGTTCCGATGACGGCAACTCACACCTACGCCAGCGACGTGGCGTTCACGCCGGCGGTGAAGTCGATCCAGACCCGAAAGGGATCACGCGAAGGCTATGCCCATGCCGAGCAGCGCGGCTGGCGCACCGAGGTCGATGAGAACCTCGCGGCGTTCCTGGCCGACGCCAACAGCTTTTATCTCGCCACGGCATCGGCCGACGGCCAGCCCTACATCCAGCATCGTGGCGGCCCGAAGGGCTTCTTGAAGGTGCTGGACAAGCAGACGCTGGCTTTCACGGACTACGCCGGCAATCGGCAATACATCACGCAGGGAAACCTGTCTGAAAATCCCAAGGCCTACATCTTCGTGATGGACTACGCCCATCGCCGCCGGGTGAAGATCTGGGGCGAAGCGCGGGTGGTCGAGGACGACGAGGCGCTGACGACATCGCTGATGCCGAAAGGCTATCGCGCCCGGCCCGAGCAGGTGATCCTGTTCAAGATCGAAGCGTGGGACACGAACTGCCCGCAGCACATCCCGCAGAAGTTCGACGCTGGAGATGTGGCGGCGGCGCTGGCGGCAAGGGATGCGAAGATCGCGGAGCTGGAAGCAGAGCTCGCGGCGCTGAAGGGTGACAAGGGGGCAAGCTAGGCCACGATCTTCGTCTCTCCCTGAATCCTCCGATGTCATGCCCCGCGAAGGCGGGGCATCCAGTACGCCGCGGCGCCTCGGTTCAAGCACAGGTCTCTGGAATACTGGATCGTCCGCCCCTGTGCGCAATTGCGCACTAGGCGGACGATGACAGATGAGTTTGAGGAAGCGCGTCTCGAAGTTACAACACACTCGCCCCTTCGTGCTGGAAGCCGAGATAGCTCGCCGCCACGCGCTCATTCGCCGCGATGTCGCTGGCCTTGCCGCTGAGCACGAACTCGCCGAGCTCCATGACATAGGCCTGATCCGCGATCTTCAATGCCGCCTGCGCGTTCTGCTCGACCAGCAGCACGGAGACGCCGGCGGCGCGCAGTTCGGTGACGATGCGGAAAATGTCGGCGACGATGATCGGGGCGAGGCCGAGGCTCGGCTCGTCCAGCATCAGGAGCTTGGGCTCGCCCATCAGTGCGCGGCCCATTGCGAGCATCTGCTGCTCGCCGCCGGAGAGCGTGCCGGCGAGCTGCTTGCGCCGCTCCTTGAGCCGCGGAAACAGCGTGTAGACCCGCTCCATCGAGGCTTTCGCCTTGCTTCTCTCGATGCGGAAGGCCCCTAACTCGAGATTGTCCTCGACATTCATGGTCACGAACAATTCGCGGTGCTCGGGAACGAGGCCAAGCCCCATGGCGACGCGGTCCTCGATGTCGAGCCGCGACAGGTCCTGACCTGCGAATGAAACGCGCCCTTTCAGCGGCAAAATGCCGATGATGGCGGAGAGCAGCGTGGTCTTGCCGGCACCGTTGGCGCCGACGATGGTGACGATCTGGTTCTGGCCGACTTCGAGCGAGACCGAGCGCACGGCCTCGACCTTGCCATAGGCGACATGGGCGTTGGCGACGGACAACAGCGCGCTCATGCCGCCACTCCGAGATAGGCCTTGATCACTTCGGGATTGGTCTTGATCGTGGCCGGCGTTCCTTCCGCGATCTTGGTGCCGAAATCGAGCACCACGATGCGGTCGGCGAGGTTCATGACGAAGCCCATGTCGTGCTCGACCAGCAGGACGCTCATGCCGCCGTCGCGCAGCTCGCGCAGCAGCGTCGCGAGCCGCTCCTTCTCCATGTGGCGCAGGCCGGCGGCCGGCTCGTCGAGCAGCAGCAGCATCGGATCGACGCACAACGCACGGGCGATCTCGACGATCCGTTGCTGTCCCAGTGAGAGCGAGCCTGCGAGCTGATGCATCTGCTCGCCAAGTCCGACCCGCTCGATCTGGCGGGTGGCTTCGGCGAGCAGCTTTGCCTCATCAGTGCGGTCGAGCCGCAGCATCGAGGAGATCGGCCCCGAATGGCCGCGCAGATGGGCACCGATCGCGACGTTTTCCAGCACGGTCATATCAGGCACCAGCTTGACGTGCTGGAAGGTGCGGGAGATGCCGAGCTTGACGATCTCCTGCGGCGGCGCCCTGTCGACCTTGTTGCCGAGCACGGAGATCGAGCCCGAGCTGGCCGACAGCACGCCGGTGATCAGGTTGAAGGTGGTGCTCTTGCCGGCGCCGTTGGGGCCGATCAGCGCGACGATCTCGCGAGCCTGGACGTCGAAGGAGACGTTGTTCACCGCGACCACGCCGCCAAATTGTTTCCGCGCCTTCTCGACCTGGAGCAGGACGCTGGATTGGCCGGGCGAGCGGGTGCGCTGCTCCAGTTTCAGCGAAGTGTCTGGCTTCTTGCCACTGGTACGCTGGGGCAGGAACGACATCAGCCAGGGCCAGACGCCGCCGGGTGCGAGCTGGAGCAACGCCACCAGCATGATGCCGAACACGATGGTCTCGACCTGGCCCGAGCCGGGCAGGATCAACGGCAGGTAGCTCTGCAGCACTTCCTTCAGGACCACGACCAGCGCCGCGCCCAGGACGCCGCCCCAGACATAGCCGGCGCCGCCGACCACGGCGATGAAGAGATACTCGATGCCCGCCTGCGCGCCGAACGGCGTCGGGTTCACCGCGCGCTGAAGATGGGCGTAGAGCCAGCCGGAGAGGCCGGCGAGCACGGCGGCATGGATGAACACCAGCATTTTCGCCCGCGGGGTGTGCACGCCGAACGCCTCGGCCGCGACATGGCCGCGCCGGAGCGCGCGGATGGCGCGGCCGGTGCGGGAGTCCAGCAGGTTCATCGTGAGCAACGCCGAGAGGATCACGGCAACCCAGATCGCGTAGTAGATCGAGCCGGGCGAGAGCATTTTGAACGAGCCGATCGACAGCGGCGGGATCGCCGAGATGCCGTCGTTTCTTCCCAAAAATTCCAGCTTGCTGAAGAGATAGAACAAGCCGAGTCCCCAGGCGAGCGTGCCGAGCGGCAGATAATGGCCGGAGAGACGGACGGTGACGAGGCCGAGCAGCACCGCCAGCAATCCGCTGACCAGCAGCGACAGTGGTAGCGTCAGCCAGGGCGACATGCCGTAGGTTGTCGACAGCACCGCGGTGGTGTAGGCGCCGAAGCCGACGAAGGCCGCTTGTCCAAACGAGGTCAGGCCGCCGACGCCGGTCAGCAGCACGAGGCCCATCGCGACCAGGGCCGCGAGGCCGATATTGTCGAGCAGCACGATCCAGAATGGGGGCATGCCCGGAACAAACGGGATCGCCGCCATGATCAGCGCGAAGATGAGGATGGGGAGCCGGCTCTGCATCTTGGCGTCAGTCCTTCTCTTCCTCGACCGCAGGCGCCGCGAGCGAGCGCAGCAGCAGCACGGGAATCAAGAGCATGAAAACGATCACCTCCTTGTAGTTGGAGGCATAGAAGGACGAGAACGCCTCGACGATGCCGACGACTAGCGCCGCGACGGCGGTGAGGGGGTAGCTGACAAGCCCGCCGATGATCGCGGCGACAAAGCCCTTCAGGCCGATCAGGAAGCCCGAGTCGTAATACAGCGTCGTGATAGGCACGATCATGATGCCCGACAGTGCGCCGATGACGGACGCCAGCAGGAAGGCGATCTGACCGGATAGCGTGGTGCGGATGCCGACGAGCCGGGCACCGAGCCGGTTCACAGCGGTCGCGCGCAGCGCCTTGCCGTAAAGTGTCAACCCAAAGAACAGCCACAGCCCGACGATGAAGGCGATGGTAATGCCATAGACCGTGATGCTCTGGCCGGTGAAGCGCAGCGCACCGCTGGTGAAGGAGCCGGACAGCACGGCAGGTCCGCGCTGGCCTTCGGCGCCGAAGAACAAAAGGCCCAAACCCTGAAGCGCGAGGTGAACGCCCACCGAGGCGATCAACAGCACCAGCACGGAGGTGTGCGCCAGCGGCTGGAATGCGATGCGGTAGAGAAACAGGCCGATCATCGCCACGATCACCAGCGACAGTGCGATGCAGACCGCAACCGGCGGCTTCTGAGCGGCGTAGTAGACGGTCAGCGCCAGCACGATGGCCGGCAGCACGATATTGGTGATGACGCTGCGCAGGATCAGGCGTCCGTGCAGCGCCTTGCGCGCGGCGAACAGGTCGAACGCGAAGGCGCCAATGCCCAGGGCGAGCGCGAGTTTCGCCGTACCCGGCATCTGGCCCGCGGCCAGCGAGGCATAGGTCAGCGCGCCATAGGTGACGAATTCGCCTTGGGGAATGAGGATGACGCGGGTGACGGCGAACACCAGCACCAGCGCCAGGCCGAGCAGCGCATAGATCGCGCCATTGGTGATGCCGTCCTGCAGCAGGAACAGCATGATGGTGGTATTCAAGACCGGACGCTCCCCCTCAAAGATTCAGGACCGGTCCCCTGATTGTGGTGGACGGTCCGCTCACAGCCATTGAACAGCGCTGACGATATTTGATATGGTCCATAACAATTATCAAATATAACATCAAGGGTGGCGAACGATCCTCCCGAACTTAACGGGATTGCGAGCATGAGGCGATGACCGTTTCCAAAACCGCTGAAAAGTCCTCTGAAAAACCCGCCGAGACCGCCAAGGGCCGCAAGGACGCGGCCGACGGGCCTGGTGAAGCCCTCCAGCTCGGCGAGCTCTCGGAGCAGCTCGGCTATGTCCTGAAGCGGGCACAGCTCAAGGTGTTCGAGAACTTCCTGCGCTGCATGGCCTCGCTCCAGCTCACGCCGGCGCAGTTCTCCGTGCTGCTGCTGGTCGAGAAAAACCCCGGCCGTAACCAGACCGAGATCGCCTCCACCCTCGGCATCCTGCGCCCGAATTTCGTGGCGATGCTCGACAATCTCGAGAGCCGCGACCTTTGCGCGCGGATCCGCTCCACCAACGACCGCCGCTCGCACATCTTGGTGCTGACCGACAAGGGCAAGGCCGTGCTGGCCCGCGCCAAGAAGCTCGTCGCCACCAAGCACGAGGCCCGGCTGAACGAGCTGCTCGGGCCGTCCAACCGCGAAGCCCTGCTCGGGATGCTCTCGAAGATCGCCAACGAGTTTTGACGGTTGATTGCCCGGCGACCGGGCATCAAACCCGGAAGCGCGGGCGGGCTGGCGGCGGTTATGCCGCAGAGCGAACCGGTCGGGCATGGCAGGTGTTTTCGCGGACAGGAAATGGCGCTCGATTTCCTCGGCGGGCAACGGAGGGCTGAACAAATAGCCCTGCATTTCCGTGCAGCCCTCCGCTGCGATCCGGTCCCGTTGCTCCTCGCTCTCCACCCCCTCCGCCGTCGTCGTCATGCCCATCCCGCGCGCCAGTGCCGCCACCGCCCGCACGATGCTGAGGGATGCCGCATTGTTTTCCACGCCGCTGACGAAAGACCGGTCGATCTTGATCTTGTCGAAGGGGAAGCATTGCAGATAGGTCAGTGACGAATAGCCGGTGCCGAAATCGTCCATGGCGACCTTGATGCCCAGCGCCCGGAGCTGGTGCAGCGTCGTCAGCGTTCCGTTCCTGTCCTGCAGAAACACGCTTTCCGTGATCTCGATCTCCAGCCGCCGCGGATCGAGGCCGGAGGCCGCCAGCGCGCCGACGATCACCTCCGTCAGGCCCGGCTGGCGGAATTGCACCGCCGAGATGTTGACGGCGACGTGCAGATGGTCCGGCCATCGGCTTGCAGTGCCACAGGCCTGCCGGATCACCCATTCGCCGATCGGCACGATCAGGCCGATCTCTTCCGCAAGCGGGATAAAGCTGTTGGGCGCGACCAGTCCGCGCCGGGGATGTCGCCAGCGGATCAAGGCTTCGAAGCCGCTGATCTCGCCGCCGTCGGTCTTCACGACCGGCTGGTAGTGCAGTTCGAACTGGCCGGCGGCAAGGCCGTTGCGCAGGTCCTGCTCCAGCCCGCGACGGCTTTGCGCTTCTTCGCCCATGGCCGGTTCGAAGAAGCAGTGCATGCCGCGGCCGTCGCTTTTCGCGCGATACAGGGCCAGATCGGCATTGTGCAGGAGTTGCTCGGGCGTCGAGCCGTCGCCAGGCGCAATCGCGATCCCGATGCTCGCGCCCGCAATGGTCTGGTGTCCGTCGAGCCCGAACGGAGCACTCAGCGTCCTGACAACGTCGCGCGCCAGCAGGTCCGCCTCGCTCGAATCGGAAATCGGCGTCTGGAGGATCACGAATTCATCGCCACCCATGCGCGCGACCGTATCGCTGTCGCGCGCGAGCTGCTTGAGGCGGCGGCTGACATCCTGCAGCAGGATGTCGCCGGCCTGGTGGCCCAGGGTGTCGTTGACGGCCTTGAACTTGTCGAGATCGACGTGGTGGATCGCGAACATCCCGCCCTGTTCGAGCGCCTGCTTGAGGCGCTGACCGAGCAGGGCGCGATTGGCGAGGTCCGTCAGCGCGTCGTAGTGCGCCATATGCGCGATCTGCAATTCCGCCTTGCGCTGCTCGGTGATGTCTTCGTGGGTCGCGACCCACCTGAGATCGGGCATCGGTCGGTGCCTGATCTGAAGGTTCGCCCGTTCTGCATCTCGACGATGCTGTCCATGGCCTCGGCTGACATGGCGACATCGGTCCGCCATTTGGCGTATTCCTCCCGCGTCATCGCCGGCACGCTGCCGACCTCGTAGCGTAGGTCGAGGATCTCCTGGAGCGGCGTGCCCGGACGAACGCGGTCGGGCGGCAGGCCGTACATCTCGATAAAGTGCGTGTTGCAGACCACCAGCCGATGGTCGGCGCTGAAGAAGCAGAGTCCGTGCGACATGTTGTTGATCGCGATGTCGAACTGAAAATTGCGCTCCTGCAACCGCCGACTGAGCTCTTCGCGCTCTGTAATGTCCTCGTGCGTCGCCATGCCGCCGCCGTCGGGCAGGGGATGAATGGTGTAGGCGATGATTCGTCCGTCGGCGAATTGCTGGACCGTCTGCTCACTGACGACCGAACCCTCGGTGCGGGCACGGACATAGGCGCCGGCTTCTCCGCCGATGCTCAGGCCCAGTTTGAGCCGATGCTCGATCAGGTCCTTGATCGGCGTGCCCGGGTGCACCTGGTCGGGCGAGAGCGCGTACATCTCGCGGTAGATCAGCCCGACAATTCGCCCAATTTCGGGACATGTTCCTGAAACTGCGGCGAACGCGAGCTTAAGGGCGGCGATGCCCGCCCCCTGGAAAAGAGGACACCGACGAGAATTCAGAGATCGTTAACCATGTCGTCCGCCGAACCGCGCGGGGCGCCGGCGGGATGGCGATGCCACCGTGTCAGTCGACCAGGATTACCCTGATGTCGTTCACATTGGTCAGCGTGGGCCCCGGCAGCAACAGGTCGCCCGTCGCCTCGAAGAACGTGGTCGCGTCGTTGTTGTCGAGATAGGCCTGCGGCTGCAGCCGCTGCGCCGCCATCTTCGCGAACGTCGCCGCGTCGATCAGCGCGCCGGCGGGATCAGTGGGATTGCCGGCACCGCCATCGGCGCCGTCGGTGTCGCCGGCGAGCGCGGAGATGTCAGGCGTGTCCTTCAAGAGGCCGGCGAGCGCCAGCGCGTATTCCTGGTTCGGGCCGCCGCGGCCATTGCCGCGCACGGTGACCGTGAGCTCGCCGCCGGAGAGGATCGCGACACGCTTGCCCTGCGCGCGGGCCTGAAGCGCCAGCCTGGCGTGATCGGCGGCAACGTCGCGGGCCTCCCCTTCGAGGTCGGCGCCGAGATCGATCGTCTCGTAACCGGCCTCATGCGCGAGTTTGACCGCAGCGTCGAGCGATTGCTTCGGACGTGCGATCAATTCGAAATGCGCGCGCGCGAAGGCGGCATCACCGGGCTTGCAGCTCTCGTTGGCGGGGTCGTCCAGCGCGCGGCGGACGGCATCGTCGATGTCGAGCTTGTACCTGGCGACGATGGCGCGCGCATCATTGAGCGTGGTCGGATCGGGCACGGTCGGACCGGAGGCGATTGCGGAGGGATCGTCATGCGGCACGTCGGAAATCGCAAGCGTCACGATCTCGGCGGCATTTTTGCCGGCGCGCGCCAGCCGCCCGCCCTTGATCCGCGACAGATGCTTGCGCACGACATTCATCTCGCCGATCGGCCCGCCGGAGCGGAGCAGCGCCTTGTTGACCGCCTGCTTCTGCCCGAAGCTGATGCCGTTGACGGGCGCGATCCAGTTCGCCGAGCCGCCGCCGGTGAGCAGCACCAAGAGCAGATCGTCCGGCCCGGCCTCGGCCGCGAGCGCCAGCGTGTCGGCCGCGCCCTTCAGGCCGGCTTCGTCGGGCACGGGATGACCGGCCTCGACCACGCGGATGCGGCGCGTCGGCACGCCGTAGCCGTGACGCGTGGTGGCGATGCCGACGAGGCGTTCCGGTGCGAGCCCGAGCGTGTCGAGATAATGCCGCTCGGCGGCGGCGGCCATCGCGGCCGCGCCCTTGCCGGCGGCGAGACAGATCACGCGTCCCTTTGGCGCGGGCCGCAGGTGCGGCGCCAGAATTGTGCTCGGATGAGCGGCGGCAACGGCGGCGTCGTAGAGCGCGCGGAGCAGGGGGCGTCGGTCGGTCATGACGAAGGGCCTTGAGCGGACAGGAAAGACTGGCGGCGAACGCGCCGCTCACCTGCCTACCGCATCATGCGCCAAAGCGTAAGCCGGCTTTGCCATCATTCGATTGTGCAATCGCGTGATCATAATCGCCGCGCAAGCAAAAACCCCCTGCGATGGTTCGCAGGGGGTTTCCGTCGTCGCGTCCTTGATGGGGCTAACCGCCGACGTCGGCGCTGATCACGTCTCCGAACAGCTCAAACTTCTCGCCTTTGAACTTCTCGAGTTGAAGCTGGCTGATCGGCGCGAAATCGGTCGGCGAGGTGTTGATCTTCACGCCCGGCAGCAGGGCCTCGGTGCGGAAGTCCTTCAGATTCGCCGCTTGCTTCATGACGTTCTCGCGCGTGAGATCGTCACCGCACTGCTTCAAGACCTGAACCAGGGTCTGGGCCACGGCATAGCCGACGATCGTGCCCTTATCGAGCTTGTCGCCCTCGGGGAAGTATTTGGTCATGAAGGCGAGAAAGTCCTTCATGCCGGCATCATTGGCCCACTGCGGATCCGATACGTCCTTCAGATAATCGGCCGAGATGATGTCCTGGCCGTTCTCGAAGCCGGCAGGCTTCATCACGCTGCCGACGGAGGCAGAGACGTTGTTGAGGAAGTGCAGCGGCTTCCAGCCGATCTCGGCGTTCTTCTTGATCGCCTGGGCTGCGAATTTCGGCGTCGTGATGTTCATGAAGACGTCGGCGCCGGTCGACTTCAGCTTGACGATGTGGTTGTCGATGGTCGGTTCGGAGGTCTCGTAGCTCTCCTCCACGACGATCATCGACGCGGCTTTGGCGCCGAGGCCGTCCTTCAGGCCCTTGAGATAATCCTTGCCGTAATCATCGTTCTGGAACAGCACGGCGATCTTGGCGTCGGGCTTGTTCTTCAGCAGCCACTTCGCGTAGATCTGCGTCTCGCTCTGGTAGTTGGGCTGCCACCCCATGGTCCAGGGGAAGTTCTGCGGATCGTTCCACTTGGTGGCGCCGGTGGCGACGAAGAGCTGCGGCACCTTCTTCGAGTTCATGTATTTGTGGATCGCCGAGTTCGGCGGCGTGCCGAGCGAGTTGAAGATGAACAGCACCTCGTCGCTCTCGACCAGCTTGCGCGCCTGCTCCACCGTTTTCGGCGGCGAGTAGGCGTCGTCGTAGCTGATGAAGTTGATCTTGCGACCGTTGATGCCGCCTTCGTCGTTGATCTTCTTGAAATAGGCGGCTTCGGTCCGTCCGATGATGCCGTAGGCGGAGGCCGGTCCGCTGTAAGGCATGATGTTGCCGACCTTGATCTCGGTATCGGTCGCGCCGGTGTCGTATTTCTTCTGGGCCGATGCAGTGGAGGCCGAGGCCGCAATGAGCGCGAGCGCCAGTGACGCGGCCGCAAGTTTGCCGGTGACAGCGGGCATTCCTATCTCCCTATTTTCTTGGTGTGTGTGCGTCCCTTTTCTTGTGTTGCCTGTTTTTGGTGACGCAGCCGCAATTCAATACGATTTACCTGATGCCTACAACAGAAAGCCCCTGCGGCGGGGTCGCGGGGGCTGCTTCTTTAGTAGTCAGGGGCGGCCGCGCGCTCGTGTGCGACTGCGAGAAGAGGCATCCGCTTGAGTTGATGAACCGATCAGGAGCGAGTTTGAGTTGCGCGGCTTCAGTGGTCGAGCTCGCTCGAGATCACGTCCCCGAACAGCTCCCACTTCTTGCCCTTGAAGCGCATCATCTGGAGCTGCTCGATCGGGGCGAAATCGTCGGCTGCGGTGTTGATCTTGATGCCTGGCAACAGCGTGTCGGGCTGGAAATCCTTCAAGGAGGCGGCCTGCTTCATGACGTTGTCGCGGGTGAGGTCGTCACCGCACATTTGCAGCACCTTCACCATGGTCTGCGCGGCGGCATAGCCGAACACCACGCCGGCATCGAGCTTGTTGGCCTTGGGATCGTATTTGGCGAGGAAGTTGTAGAATTTCTTCATGCCGTCATCGGCATTCCATTGCGGGTCGGAGGCGTCCTTGGTGTAGCTCGCCGACAGGATCCCTTGCGAGATCTCGAGCCCCGCCGGCTCGAGTACGCCGCCGACCGAGGCCGAGACGTTGGAGATGATGTGGACCGGATGCCAGCCGATCTCGGCCGCCTTCTTGATCGCCTGCGCTGCAAATTTCGGGGTGGTGATGCTGACGAAAATGTCGGCGCCGGAGGCCTTCAATTTCACAACGTGCTCGTCGATTGCCGGCTCCGACGTGTCGTAACCGTCTTCCAGCACGATCATCGAGGCCTTGGGTCCAAGGCCATCCTTCAGCCCTTTCAGGTAGTCCTTGCCGAAATCGTCGTTCTGATAGAGCACGCCGATCTTGCCTTCCGGCTTCTCCTTCATGATGTATTTGGCGTAGATGCGCGCCTCGCTGGCGTAGCTCGGCTGCCAGCCCATGGTCCAGGGATATTGCTTCGGATCGTTCCACTTCGAAGCGCCGCTCGCCACGAACAATTGCGGCACCTTCTTCTCGTTCATGTATTTGCGGATGGCGCCGTTGGTGGAGGTGCCGAGCGAGCCGAAGATCAGCAGCACCCCGTCGCTCTCGACCAGCTTGCGGGCCTGCTCCACCGTCTTCGGCGGCGAATAGCCGTCGTCGTAGGAGATGAACTTGATCTTGCGGCCGCCGATGCCGCCCTCGGCATTGATCTTGTTGAAATAGGCTTCCTCGGCCTTGCCGATCGCCGCATAGGCGGAGGCCGGGCCGCTATAGGGCATGATGTTGCCGATTTTGATCTCGGTATCGGAAGCGCCGCTGTCGTATTTCTTCTGCGCCAGGACCGGGCCGCTCATCGCAGTGCACAACGCGAATGCGGCCAGAACGCCCGCAACCTGAAATCGAACGGCAGTCATCTTTCTCCACCCGGAACGGATCGCCGCCGCATTGAACAAGATTGATGCGGGACGTCAACAAAAAGCCCCCGCGATTCGTTCGCGGGGGCTTCTCGATGTGTCGGACTATAGCGTCAGAGCGTCACTCCGTGGCGATGTCGCCGCTGATGATCTCGCCGAAGAGTTCCCACTTCTCGCCCTTGAAACGCTGCATCTGGAGCTGGGCGATCGGGGCGAAGTCGGTTGGGCTGGTGTTGATCTTGACGCCGGGCAGCAGGGTATCCGGTGCGAAATCCTTCAACGAGGCCGCCTGCTTCATGATGTTGGCCCGGGTCAGATCGTCGCCGCACATCTCCAGGACCTTGGCCAGCGTCGACGCCGCGCCGTAGCCGTAGACCATGCTGGTGTCGGACTTGTCGGCACCCGGCATGTACTTGTCGACGAACTCGTTCCACTTCTTCATGCCGGGGTCGTTGGCCCACTGCGGGTCCGTGGAGTCCTTGGCATAGGCCGCCGACAGCACGCCCTGCGAGGCCTCGAAGCCGGCCGGCTTCATCACGCTGCCGACCGAGATCGACACGTTGGTGAGGATCTGCAGCGGCTTCCAGCTCAGCTCGGCGGTCTTCTTGATGGTCTGGGCCGCGAACTTCGGCGTCGCGTAGATCAGCAGGACGTCGGGATTGGCCGCCTTGATCTTGACGATGTGACCGTCGATCGAGGGTTCGGACACCTCGTAGCTTTCTTCCATGATGATCATGGACGCGCCCTTGGCGCCCAGGCCGTCCTTGGTGCCCTTGAGGTAGTCTTTGCCGAAATCGTCGTTCTGATAGAGGATCGCGATCTTGGCGTCCGGCTTTTCCTTCAACAGCCATTTCGCGTAGATCTGCGCTTCGCTCTGGTAGGACGGCTGCCAGCCCATGGTCCAGGGGAAGTTCTTCGGGTCATTCCACTTGGTGGCGCCGGTGGCGACGAACAGCTGCGGGATCTTCTTGGCGTTGAGGTATTTCTGGATCGCGCTGTTCGAGGGCGTGCCGAGCGGGTTGAACACGACGATCACCTCGTCGCTCTCGACCAGCTTGCGGACCTGCTCGACGGCCTTCGGCGGCGAATAGCCGTCGTCATAGGTGACGAAGTTGATCTTGCGGCCGTTGATGCCGCCCTTGTCGTTGATCATCTTGAAGTAGGCTTCTTCGGTCTTGCCGATGATGCCATAGGCCGAGGCCGGACCGCTATACGGCATGATGTTGCCGATCTTGATCTCGGTATCGGACGCGCCGGTGTCATATTTTTTCTGGGCGAATGCGGCGCCGGAGGTGAGAGTGATGACCGCCGTTGCCGTCACCAGCGCAGCGGTTCGCAGTGTTCTTTCAAAAAACAATTCGGGTCTCCTTAGCTTAATCAACGGGTTGTCAGTTCTTTCTGAGCCGGCCGACGAGTTGCTGGCCCATGATCGCAATCTGCCTCGCGCCGTGCGGCACGAGGTAGATGACGGCGAACAGGAGTACGCCGAACACCGCGCCGGAGAGGCCCTTGGAGATGCCCTCCGCCATGTTCGGCACGAAAATGATGAAGGCGGCGCCGACGAACGAGCCGGGCAGCCAGCCGACGCCACCGACGACCATGCCGAGGAACAGCGAGATCGCCAGCGTGATCGTGTAGCTGTCGGGCGCGACGAACTGCACGGCGATGGCGCCAAGCGAGCCGGCAACGCCGGTGATGCCGGCGGACACGCCGAAGGCCAGCGTCTTGTACAGTGCGACGTTGACGCCCATCGAGGAGGCCGCGATCTCGTTGTCGCGGATCGCCATGAAGGCGCGGCCCGACCGGGAGCGCAGCAGGTTGACCGAGAAGATGTAGATCGCGAGCACGACGGCGAGCGAGAAGTAGTAGAGCCAGGTGTCCTGCGACATAGGCAGCCCGAACGGCGCGTCGGGCTTGGTGACGACGAGGCCCTGCACGCCGCCGGTCCAGTGCTCGAGGAAGTTCAGCTTCAGCAGCTGCGGCATCGCGGTGGCAAGCGCAAAGGTCGCGAGCGCGAGATAGACGCCCGACAGCCGCAGCGCCGGCTTGCCGAACAGGTAGCCGAATGCGAAGCAGACCGCGGCGGAAATCGGAATTGTCAGCGCATAGTTGACGTTGAAGTACTCCATCAGCACCGCCGACGTATAAGCGCCCACGGCGTAGAAGGCGCTCTGGCCGAGCGAGAACTGGCCGGAGCCGCCCGTCAGGATGTTCAAGGCCAGCACCGCGAGCCCGTAGATCAGGAGCATCGTCATCTGGAAGATGATGAAGTTCTTGACGAACACCGGCACGATCAACAGCACCGCCAGCACCAACAGAGAGGTGCCCGTGCCCAGCGTCATCGCCCGCTTCGGAACCGCCTCGACGGCCGGGGCTTCCGTGACGACGTCTTCTGCAGCGCTCATGATCAAACTCGCTTGACGATTTGCCGGCCGAACAGGCCAGCGGGTTTGACGACCAGGACGGAAATGATCAGCGCGAGCGCGATCGGAAGCTTCAGCTCGTTGCCGACGCCGGGAATGTAGGTGCCGGCGAGGTTCTCGAAGACGCCGACCAGGAAGCCGCCGACCACGGCGCCGAACGGGCTGGTCAGTCCGCCGAGCACCGCCGCGGCGAAGCCGTAGATCAGCACGCCGCCCATCATATTGGGCTCGAGGAACACGACCGGTGCGATCAGCATGCCGGCGATCGCACCGATCGCGGACGCCATGCCCCAGCCGAGCGCGATCATCCAGCTCGTGTTGATGCCGACCAGTCGGGCCGATTCAGGCACGGAGGCGGCCGCGCGCATGGCGAGGCCGATCTTGGTGTACTGGAAGAAGAAGTAGAGGCCGAGCAGCAGCAGCACGGTGACGCCGATCATGCCGGCCTGGTGGGTCGAGATCAGCTGGCTGCCGAGGAAGGGCGAGGAGCCGAACGGGGTCGGATACTGCTTAATGGTGAAGTCCCAGATCAGGCCGGCCGAGGAGTTGATGATCGCGAACAGCGCGATAAAGCCGGCGACGTTGGTCAGCACCGGCGCCTTGGCGAGCGGCTTGAACAGGATGCGCTCGATCGCGATGCCGCCGACAAAGGACAATGCCAGCGTGATCACGAAGGCAGCCCAATATGGGATGCCCCATTGCATCAGCTGCCAGGAGATGAAGGTCGAGAACATCGCCATCTCACCCTGGGCGAAGTTGAGATGGTCGATCGCCTGATAGATCATGACCACGGCGAGCGCCATGCAGGCGTAGATCGCGCCCGTGGCGATGCCGGCCAGCACTTGGTTGGTGAACAGCTCCATCGTGCCGGCTCCTCAGTAACCCAGGTAGGATTTGCGGATTTCTTCGTTGTTCGCGATGTCCTTGGCGTTGCCCGACATCACGATGCGCCCGGTCTCGATCACATAGGCCTGGTCGGCGAGCTCCAGCGCGAGCTGGGCGTTCTGCTCGACCACCAGGATCGACACCTTGTCCTCGCGGTTGATCTTGCCGAGGATGCCGAACAGGTCGCGCACCACCAGCGGCGCCAGGCCGAACGAAGGCTCGTCCAGCAGCATCAGCCGCGGCCGCAGCATCAGGGCGCGGGCGACCGCCAGCATCTGCTGCTCGCCGCCCGAGAGCGTGCCGGCCTGTTGGGTATGCCGCTGCTTCAGCACCGGGAAATGCGCATACATGCGCTCGATGTCGGAGACGATGCCGGCGCTGTCCTTGCGGGTGATCGCGCCGAGCTGGAGGTTTTCCTCCACCGTCATGGTGGTGAAGGTGCCGCGGCCCTGCGGCACATGGGCGATGCCGAACCGCACGATGCTCTCGGTGGAGCGGTTGTTCAGCGGCTTGCCGTCGAACTCGATGCCGCCGGTTGAGCGCACCATGTTGCAGATCGCGCGCAGCGTGGTGGTCTTGCCGGCGCCGTTGGCCCCCAGCAACGTGGTCAGCGATCCCTCGCTGAGCGAGAAGGACAGACCGTGGAGGGCCTGGACCTGGCCGTAATAAGCGCGCAGGTCCTTGACGTTGAGCAGCGTCGTCATTGGTCCTTGCTCCCGAGATAGGCCTTGATGACGTCGGGATCCGCCTGCACCTGGGCGGGCGTGCCTTCCGCGAGCTTCTTGCCGAAATTCAGCGCGACGACGTGGTCGGCGATCGACATCACGAGGCCCATGTGATGCTCGACCAGCAGCACGGTCATGTGGCGTTCGTCGCGGATGCGGCGGATGAGGTCGCCGAGCACGTAGACTTCCTCGTGGTTGAGGCCGCCGGCGGGCTCGTCGAGCAGCAGGATCTTCGGATCGGCAGCGAGCGCGCGCGCCAGCTCGACGCGCTTCTGCGTGCCGAACGGCAGGCCCGACACGACGGTGTGGGCGACGTCCTCGAGGTCGAGATAGGCGAGGATCTCGTGCACCTTCTTGTTGACGTCGCTCTCGCTGCGGCGAACCCAGGCCAGCCGCAGCGAGTCGCTGATGATGTCGCTGGAGGTGCGGGCATGGGTGCCGACGCGGACATTGTCCATCACCGACAAATTCGGAAACAGCGCCACGTTCTGGAAGGTGCGGCCGATGCCGATCTCCGCGATCCGGTGCGGCGGGCGCGTCAGGATGCTCGCGCCCTCCATCAGGATGTCGCCGGACGACGGCTGGTAGAGCCGCGAGAGGCAGTTGAAGAGCGTGGTCTTGCCGGCGCCGTTAGGGCCGATCAAGCCGAGGATCTGGCCCTTGTGCATGTCAAAGGACACACCATTGAGCGCGACGATGCCGCCGAACACGACGCTGACGTCGCGAACCGCGAGCAGGGGCGATGTCCCCTGCGCGAGCTGTGCCTGCGTCATCTCGTCTCGCCCACTGTGTTCAGTGAGCGAAGGGGCGATGTGAACCGCTCCCGATGATGACAAAGGCTATCTGATCCCCTCGGCCACACGCGCAACTTTCCCTCCTGATTTCAGCTTTTTGCTGACGTCTTTTTTGGAATGCGGCATCAGACCCCCGAGTGCCGCTTCGATGTTCCTTACCATCGCAAGCAGACGCGGTCCAATGTCGTTGATCAAACGCTCTTCCGTGAAGCGGAATGCGGGCGCGCCGCAATTGAATGCGTAAGGACCGGTTCCGTCGTTGAGTCTGAGCGCGACGCCGGCGGCGCCGATGTCGTCGTGCCAGTCGCCGACCGAAATCGCAAATCCATATTTCGCGACCGTCTCGCCGGAGCGTTCCAACCCGTCGCGCATCTTGGGCCAGCGGCTGCCGTAATGTTCGCGCAAGACACGAGACAGTTCAGCGCGATTGTCTTCGTCGAGTGCCCAGAAATAGGCGCGGCCCATCGCGCTGGTTGCAATCGGCACGCGGGAGCCGACGTCCAGTTGAACGCCAACCGTCTCGCTGCCACGGCTCTGTCCGAAATAGATCATGCTGTGCCGGTCGCGGCCGCCGATGGCGACGGCGCCGCCGGTCGCACGCATCATTTCCTCGCGAAACGGCTCGGACAAATGCCGAACGCCGAGATTGGACAACGCGGCGTAGCCGAGCGCCATCGCGGCCGGCGCAAGCTGATATTTCTCGAAGCGGGGAACCGGCGTCAGATAGCCGAGCTTGGTCAAGGTATAGGTCAGCCGCGAAACGGTCGGCTTGGGCAAATTGGTGCGGGCCGCGATTTCCTGATTGCCAAGAAGTCCGTCGCTGGGCTGGAATGCGCGCAATACGTCAAGTCCGCGGGAAAGCGCGACGACGAAATTCCGATCGGTCGCTGTCTTCTTTCCTGTACGCTTCATCCCTGATCTGCTTCTTGCGCGGAGTCGTTGACAAGCCACGTGCTTCAAAATAACCCTGCCGTCAAGATGCGGAATTAAATTCTGCAGTGCGAAATTGAACAAAGTTACCCCACCAAGGAGGGACACCGTGAGCGAAGTGGTCAAGCTTGAGCGTCATGACGAAGTCGGGATCGTCACGGTCGACAGCCCTCCGGTCAACGCGCTGAGCGCCGCGGTTCGTGGCGGAATTCTGGAGTGCATCAAGGCCGCGGTCGCCGATCCCGCCATCAAGGGCATCGTGCTGACCTGTGCCGGCCGCACCTTCATCGCGGGCGCCGACATCACCGAATTCGGCAAGCCGCCGAAGCCGCCCGCCCTTAACGACGTGCTTTCCGAGATCGAGAATTCACCGAAGCCGGTCGTGGCCGCGATCCACGGCACCGCGCTCGGCGGTGGCCTCGAGGTCGCGCTCGCCTGTCATTTCCGCGTCGCGGTGAAGGAAGCCAAGCTCGGCCTCCCCGAGGTGAAGCTCGGCCTGCTGCCGGGCGCCGGCGGCACCCAGCGCCTGCCGCGCGCGGTTGGACCGGAGCTCGCGGTCAAGATGATCGTCGGCGGTGATCCGATCGGAGCGGCGGAAGCGCTGAAGAACGGTCTGATCGAGGAGATCGTCGAGGGTCCGGCCGCCGGTGGCGAAGCCTTCGTACGAAAGCTGCTGGCTGAAAAGCGTCCGCTGCGCCGCCTGCGTGACGACGACTCCAAGATCGCGGCGGCCAAGGCCGACCGCTCGATCTTCACCAATGCGGTCGCCGCCATGACCAAGAAGTCGCGCGGCCTGGAAGCGCCGTTCGCGGCGGCCGACGCCGTCGGCTACGCCATCGACCTGCCGTTCGACGAAGGTCTGAAGAAGGAGCGCGAGGGCTTCCTGAAGCTCGTCGCCAGCGATCAGTCCAAGGCGCAGCGTTATGCCTTCTTCGCGGAGCGCGAGGCCAGCAAGATCGCCGGCGTTCCTGAAGGGACCAAGCCGCGGCCCGTGAACCGCGTCGCCATCCTCGGCGCCGGCACGATGGGCGGTGGCATCGCGATGTCCTTTGCCAATGCCGGCATTCCCGTCACCCTGATCGAGACAGGCGAGGAGCAGCTCAAGCGCGGCATGGGCATCATGCAGAAGAACTGGGAAGCGACCGCGGCACGGGGCGGCATCCCGGCGGATGCGCCCGCGAAGCGCATGGCGCTGATCAACGGCGTCGTGGGCATCGAGAACGTCGGCGACGCCGACCTCGTCATCGAAGCCGTGTTCGAGACCATGGCAGTGAAAAAGGAAGTGTTCGGCAAGCTCGACCAGTACGTCAAGCCGGGCGCCGTGCTCGCCTCCAACACCTCCTACCTGAACATCGACGAGATCGCGAAGTCGACCAAGCGTCCGCAGGACGTGCTCGGCATGCACTTCTTCTCTCCCGCCAACGTCATGAAATTGTGCGAGATCGTGCGCGCCGACAAGACCGCGCCGGATGCCCTTGTGACGGCGGTCTCGATCGCGCGCAAAATCGCAAAAGTGCCGGCCGTGGTCGGCGTCTGCGACGGCTTTGTCGGCAACCGCATGCTGGCCCAGCGCGGCAAGCAGTCCGAGAAACTGCTGTTCGAAGGCGCGCTTCCGCAGCAGGTCGACGCCGTCGTGACGAAGTTCGGCATGCCGATGGGGCCGTTCGCGATGGGTGACCTCGCCGGCCTCGACATCGGCTGGCGCTCGCGCAAGGACCGCGGCATCAAGTCGGAGATCGCGGATGCGCTCTGCGAAGCCGGACGCTTCGGCCAGAAGACCGGCAAGGGCTATTACAAATACGAAGCCGGCTCCCGTTCGGCGCTGCCCGATCCCGAAGTCGAGAAGCTGATCGACGAGACGCTGCTTCGTTTGGGCCGCAAGAAGCGCGTCGTCAGCGACGATGAGATCCTCGAGCGCATGATGTACCCGATGATCAACGAGGGCGCGAAGATCCTGGAAGAGGGCATTGCCGCGCGCCCGTCCGATATCGACGTGGTCTGGCTCTATGGCTATGGCTGGCCGATCTACCGCGGCGGCCCGATGTTCTGGGCCGACACCGTCGGCCTCAAGCACATCGCCGATCGGCTCTCCTTCTACGCCAAGGAGACCAACGATCCGAGCCTCGAGCCCGCGCCGCTGCTGAAGAAGCTCGCGGCCGAAGGCAAGACCTTCGCCTCGCTCGCGGCGGGCTCGAAAGCGGCGTGATTGGATTGGCGGTGGCTGTGATGTCTCGTCCCGGGCAACGCTCTCTCCGTTCCCTCCCCCGTTGTGGGGGAGGGTCAGGGACGGGGGCAGGCCCGGGCGCCGGCGTTTGTGGCCACCTCCTTCCCCAACCTTTCCCCACAAGGGGGAAGGGAGCCGGTCCGCTTGTGCCCACCTCACACGGTATCGTCGCGGCCGCCTTGCAGAGTAACGACCCCTAATGACCCATCCCGGCGAACAGTTTTATCCCGAGGGCGTGCGCTGGGACGACACCATCGTCCAGGGCACGCTGCCTGATCTGCTGGCAAAAGCCGCCGCCGAGTACGGCCCGCGCACCGCGCTGGAATTCCGCGACCATCCGATTACCTACAGCGAACTCGCCGCGATGGCTGAGCGCGCAGCCGCCGCCTTCCTGCGCGCCGGCTACGGCAAGAACAGTTCGGTCGCGCTGTTCCTCGGCAATACGCCGGACCATCCCGTCAATTTCTTCGGCGCGCTGAAGGCCGGCGCCCGCGTCGCGCATCTCTCACCGCTCGACGGCGAGATCGCGCTGACGCACAAGGTCTCCGATTCCGGTTCGCGCCTGCTCGTCACCTCTAACCTGGCGGCGTTGCTGCCGACCGCGCTGAAATTCCTGGAGAAGGGCCTGATCGACCGCCTGGTGGTCTGCGAGGACGACAATTGGGGTAAGGTCGGCACGCCGCAGGCTGCGATCCCCAGCGATCCCCGCATCGTCACCTTCAAGGCCTTTGTCGAGGGCGCCACCGCGCCGGCAGAGTGGCCGCAAGTGAGCGCCGACGATGTCGCGCTGCTGCAATATACCGGTGGCACCACCGGCTTGCCCAAAGGCGCGATGCTGACCCACGGCAATCTCACCTCGGCCGTGTCGATCTACGACGTCTGGGGCAAGCCGTCGCGCGCGACGCGTGGCGACGTCGTCGAGCGCGTGATCTGCGTGCTGCCGCTGTTCCACATCTATGCGCTCACCGTCGTGCTGCTGTCCTCGCTCAGGCGCGGCAATCTGATCTCGCTGCATCAGCGTTTTGACGTCGAAGCGGTGATGCGCGACATCGAAATCAAGCGCGCAACCTACTTTCCCGGCGTGCCGACGATGTGGATCGCGATCGCAGCCCTTCCCGATCTCGACAAGCGCGATTTCTCCTCGCTGGCGACGATCGGCTCCGGGGGCGCGCCGCTGCCGGTGGAGATCGCGAGTTTCTTCGAGCGCAAAGTCGGCAAGAAGCTCCGCAGCGGCTGGGGCATGACCGAGACCTGCTCGCCCGGCACCGGCCATCCGCCTACAGGTCCCGATAAGCCCGGCTCGATCGGCCTGATGCTGCCCGGCATCGAGCTCGACGTCGTTTCCCTGGACGATCCCTCGAAGGTGCTGCCGCCGGGCGAAGTCGGCGAGATTCGCATCAAGGGCCCGAACGTCACCAAAGGCTACTGGAATAAGCCCGAAGGATCCGCGGAGGCCTTCGTCGACGGCCGCTTCCTCACCGGCGACATCGGCTATGTCGATACCGACGGCTATTTCTTCCTGGTCGACCGCAAGAAGGACATGATCATCTCTGGCGGCTTCAACGTCTATCCGCAGATGATCGAGCAGGCGATCTATACCATACCAGGCGTGCACGAGGTGATCGTGCTCGGTATTCCCGACCAGTACCGCGGCGAGGCCGCCAAAGCCTTCATCAAGCTGAAGACGGATGCAAAGCCGTTCTCGCTCGACGAGCTGCGCGCTCAGCTCGCCGGCAAGCTCGGCAAGCACGAATTGCCGGCGGAGGTCGAATTCGTCCACGATCTGCCGCGCACGCCGGTCGGAAAGCTGTCGCGCCACGAATTGCGCCAGCGGCAGAAACCGTCACAATCCGCCCAACTTGCCACCCGACTTGCATCAGGAGATCGCGCTTGACCGACGCCGTCATCGTTTCCACCGCCCGCACCCCGATCGGGAAGGCCTATCGCGGCGCGCTCAACGCCACCGAGGGCGCAACGCTGCTCGGCCACGCCATCGGCGAGGCCGTCGCGCGCGCCAAGATCGACCCCAAGGAGGTCGAGGACGTCGTGATGGGCGCAGCACTCCAGCAGGGCGCGACCGGCGGCAACATCGCGCGCAAGGCGCTGCTCCGTGCCGGTCTCCCCGTCACCGTCGCCGGCACCACTATCGACCGGCAATGCGCCTCGGGCCTGCAGGCGATCGCGCTCGCCGCGCGTTCGGTGATCTTCGACGGTGTCGAGATCGCGGTCGGCGGTGGCGGCGAGTCCATCTCGCTGGTGCAGAACGACAAGATGAACGGCTTCCACGCGCAGGACCCGGCGCTGCTCGAGATCAAGGGCGAGGTCTACATGCCCATGATCGACACCGCCGAGATCGTCGCCAAGCGCTACGGCATCTCGCGCGAAAAGCAGGACGAATATTCGCTGGAGAGCCAGCGCCGCACCGCCGCGGCGCAGCAGGGCGGAAAGTTCAAGGATGAGCTCGCGCCGATCACCACCAGGATGGCGGTGACCGACAAGGCCACCGGTGCAGTCTCGTTCAAGGACGTCACGCTGTCGCAGGACGAGGGCCCGCGCCCCGAGACCACCGCAGAAGGCCTCGCCGGCCTCAAGGCCGTCCGTGGCGAGGGATTTTCGGTCACCGCCGGCAATGCCAGCCAGCTTTCGGACGGCGCCAGCGCGAGCGTGATCATGAGCGACAAGGAAGCGGCAAAGCGCGGGCTGAACCCGCTCGGCATCTTCCGCGGCTTCGTCTCCGCCGGCTGCGAGCCGGACGAGATGGGCATCGGCCCGGTATTCGCCGTGCCGCGCCTGCTCAAGCGTCATGGCCTGACCGTCGACGACATCGGCCTGTGGGAGCTGAACGAAGCTTTCGCGGTGCAGGTGCTGTATTGCCGCGACAAGCTCGGCATCGACCCCGACAAGATCAATGTCGACGGCGGCGCGATCGCGGTGGGCCATCCCTACGGCATGTCGGGCGCGCGCCTCACCGGCCACGCTCTGATTGAAGGCCGCCGCCGCAAGGCGAAGTACGCGGTCGTCACCATGTGCGTCGGCGGCGGCATGGGCGCGGCGGGGCTTTTCGAGGTGTTGCAGTAGCCGTCGTCCAGTAACCGTCGTCCCGGCGAAAGCCGGGACCCATACTCCGCAGCAGGAGTGTGGCACGCGAACAACAATGGCCTTCGCAAACCAACGAAGGCCGGTGGTTATGGGTCCCGGCCTTCGCCGGGACGACACATTCACAGGAGGATCCGATGGATCTCGCATTCACGAAAGAAGAGCAGGCGTTTCGCGAGGAAGTGCGGTCATTCTTCCGCGACAACGTGCCGCCGGATACGCGGCGCAAGCTGGTCGAGGGCCGCCACCTCTCGAAGGACGAGATGGTGACGTGGTGGCGCATCCTCAACAAGAAGGGCTGGGGCGTCAGCCACTGGCCCAAGCAATATGGCGGCACCGGCTGGACCTCCGTGCAGCACTATATCTTCAACGAGGAGCTGCAGTCCTATCCGGCGCCGCAGCCGCTCGCCTTCGGCGTCAGCATGGTGGGTCCCGTCATCTACACCTTCGGCAATGAAGAGCAGAAGAAGCAGTATCTGCCGCGCATCGCCAATGTCGACGACTGGTGGTGCCAGGGCTTCTCCGAGCCCGGCTCCGGCTCCGACCTCGCCTCGCTGAAGACGAAGGCCGAGCGCAAGGGCGACAAGTGGATCATCAACGGCCAGAAGACCTGGACCACGCTCGCCCAGCACGCCGACATGATCTTCTGCCTCTGCCGCACCGACCCGTCCGCCAAGAAGCAGATGGGCATCTCCTTCATCGTGTTCTCGATGAAGTCGAAGGGCGTCACGGTGCGCCCGATCCAGACCATCGACGGCGGCGCCGAGGTCAACGAGGTGTTCTTCGACGACGTCGAAGTGCCCATCGAGAACCTGATCGGCGAGGAGAACAAGGGCTGGGATTACGCGAAATTCCTGCTCGGCAATGAGCGCACCGGCATCGCGCGGGTCGGCGTCTCCAAGGAGCGGCTCCGCCGCATCCGCGATCTCGCCTCCAAGGTCGAATCCGGCGGCAAGCCGATCATTCAGGACGCGGCCTTCCGCGACAAGCTCGCGGCCTGCGAGATCGAGCTCAAGGCGCTCGAACTCACCCAGCTCCGCGTCGTCGCCGACGAAGGCAAGCACGGCAAAGGCAAGCCCAATCCGGCTTCCTCGGTGCTGAAGATCAAGGGCTCCGAGATCCAGCAGACCACCACCGAGCTGCTGATGGAGGTGATCGGCCCGTTCGCGGCACCCTATGACGTGCACGGCGACGACGGCTCGAACGAAGCCATGGACTGGACCGCCCAGATCGCGCCGAGCTATTTCAACAACCGCAAGGTCTCGATCTACGGCGGCTCCAACGAGATCCAGCGCAACATCATCGCCAAGGCGGTGCTGGGGCTTTGATCGTACACCATCAACACGCACTCACCGTCACGGCCGGGCCTGACCCGGCCATCCACGCCTAGCGCCACGAAAGAACGTGGATGCCCGGCATAAGGCCGGGCATGACGAAATCGATACCGGAGAGCAAAGAACATGGATTTTGATCTGAACGAGGAGCAGCGGCTTCTCAAGGAAAGCATCGACGGCCTCTTGACCGATTCCTACGATTTCGAGAGCCGCAAGAAGTACATGAAGGAGAAGGGCGGCTGGAGCAAAGCGGTCTGGGGCAAGCTCGCCGAGCAGGGCCTGCTCGGTCTGCCCTTCGCGGAGGCCGATGGCGGCTTCGGCGGCGGCGGCGTCGAGACCATGATCGTGATGGAGGCGCTCGGCAAGGCACTGGTGCTCGAGCCTTACCTCGCAACCGTCGTGATCGGCGGCGGCTTCCTGCGCCATGCGGGCAGCGATGCGCAGAAGGCCGCGCATGTGCCCGGCATCGTAGACGGCAGCAAGACGCTCGCCTTTGCCCAGCTCGAGAAGAACTCGCGCTACGATCTCTTCGACGTCACCACGACGGCGAAGAAGAAGGGCGACGGTTGGGTCATCGACGGCGAGAAGTTCGTCGTGCTCAACGGCGAGAATGCAGATACCCTCATCGTGACCGCGCGCACTAGGGGCGAGCGCCGCGACAAGAGCGGCATCGGCGTGTTCCTGGTGCCGGCCGACGCCAAGGGCGTCGCCAAGAAGTCGTACCCGACCCAGGACGGCCTGCACGCCGCCGACATCACCTTCACCGGCGTCGAAATCGGTGCCGATGCCGTGCTCGGCAATCCCGACGATTCGCTCACGCTGATCGAGCGTGTGGTCGACGAAGCTCGCATCGCGCTCTGCGCCGAAGCGGTCGGCCTGATGGACGAATCGCTCAAGACCACGGTCGAGTACATCAAGACGCGCAAGCAGTTCGGGGTGCCGATCGGCTCGTTCCAGTCGCTGCAGCACCGCGCCTCTGACATGTTCGTCGCCACCGAGCAGGCGCGATCGATGTCGATGTTCGCGACCATGGCGGGCGATTTCCAGGACGCCAAGGAGCGCAGCAACGCTATTGCCGCGGCCAAGGTGCAGATCGGCAAGTCGCTGAAGTTCGTGGGACAGCAGGCGATCCAGCTCCACGGCGGCATCGGCATGACCATGGAGGCGAAGATCGGCCATTACTTCAAGCGCCTGACCATGATCGAGAACTCGTTCGGCGACACCGACTACCACCAGCGCCGCGTGGCGGACGGTGGCGGGTTGATCTAGCTACAAGGTCGCTGTCATCCCCCGCGCAGGCGGGGAATCCAGTACGCTGCGGCTTCTCGGTTCTAGCCGCGCCGTCTCTGGAATACTGGATCGCCCGGGTAAGCCGGGCGATGACGTCTGAACAAGTGGCCTCAACGGAGCCCAACAACAATGAAGAACACCCCGTTCGATCTCACCGGCAAGGTCGCCGTGGTCACCGGCTCCAGCCGCGGCATCGGCCGCTCCTCCGCCGAGCTGCTCGCAAAGCTCGGCGCCAAAGTGGTGGTCTCCTCGCGCAAGGCCGATGCCTGCAAGGCAGTCGCCGACGGCATCAAGGCGGCCGGCGGCGAGGCCACCGTCATCCCCTGCAACATCGCGCGCAAGCAGGAGGTCGAGGCGCTGATCGCGGGCACGATCAAGCATTACGGCAAGATCGACATCCTCGTCTGCAACGCCGCGGTCAACCCGTATTACGGCCCGCTGCTCGACATCACCGACGAGGCCTGACAAGATCATGGGCAGCAACGTCAAGAGCAACATCTGGCTCTCCGCGCTTGCGATCCCGCAGATGGCCGACCGCGGCAACGGCTCAGTCGTCATCATCTCCTCGATCGGGGGCTTGCGCGGTTCGACCGTGATCGGCGCCTACGGCATCTCGAAAGCCGCCGACTTCGCGCTGTGTCGTTCGCTCGCCGGCGAATGGGGCCCGAAAGGCGTCCGCGTCAACTGCATCGCGCCCGGCCTCGTCAAGACCGACTTCGCCCGCGCGCTGTGGGAAGACGAAGCGAATCTGAAACGCCGCACGGCCACCACGCCGCTCCGCCGTATCGGCGAACCCGACGAAATCGCAGGCGCAGTGGCCTACCTCGCCTCCGACGCGTCGAGCTTCATGACGGGACAAACGATCGTCATCGACGGCGGCGTGACCACGGCGGCGCCGTAACTTCTGCTCTACTTGCAATTGTACGCCGGGCGCGCTTCACTTTTCCTCCGCTAGAGGGGGAGGGTCGCTTCGTGTTGCCCAGAGCGCAACGCGAGGCGGGGTGGGGTGAAGCCGCAAAGGCGGTATCGCTTGCGTCGACGAGACGGCTGCTGCTCATCAAGTTCGCGGATAGTCTGTCACCCCGCCCCGGTTCGCGTTCCGCTTCGCTGCATGCGAGCCCACCCTGCCCTCCAGGGGAGGGTGGGAGGACAGCCGTCTTGACCTTCCCGCCCTAATCCGCTCCCTTTGGCGAAACACAATAGCCCCTCACCGGACAACGCCGGGAAAACGCCAAAGAAACCCCAAGGTTTGCTTCCATGTCTTTCGTCCTCGCCATCGACCAGGGCACCACCTCCTCGCGCGCGATCGTGTTTCGCGGCGACATTTCCATTGCGGCGAAGGCGCAGGCCGAGTTTCCGCAGCATTTCCCTGCCTCGGGTTGGGTCGAGCACGAGCCCGAGGACATCTGGACCTCGACCGTGACGGTCTGCCGCGACGCGATCGCGCAGGCCGGCATCGGCGCAAAGGACATCGCCGCGATCGGCATCACCAACCAGCGCGAGACCACCGTGGTGTGGGACCGCGCCACCGGGCAGGCCGTGCACCGCGCCATCGTCTGGCAGGACCGCCGCACCGCCGACATCTGCGCCAAGCTGAAAGCCGACGGCCGCGAGCCCGTGATCTCGCAGAAGACCGGCCTGATCATCGACCCCTATTTCTCCGGCACCAAGGTCGCCTGGATTCTCGACCACGTCCCCGGCGCACGGGCGCGCGCCGCGCGCGGCGAATTGATGTTCGGCACCGTCGATTGCTATCTGCTTTGGCGTCTCACCGGCGGCAAGGTCCACGCCACCGACGCCACCAACGCCTCGCGCACGCTGCTGTTCAACATCCACACCGGCCAGTGGGACGACGAGCTCTTGGAGATCATCGGCGTGCCGCGCTCGATGCTGCCCGAGGTGAAGGATTCCTCCGCCCGTTTCGGCGAGAGCACGCCGGATTTGTTCGGCGGCGCCATTGCGATCTGCGGCATCGCCGGCGACCAGCAGGCCGCGACCATCGGCCAGGCCTGCTTCCGTCCGGGGATGATGAAATCGACTTACGGCACCGGCTGCTTCGCCCTGCTCAACACCGGCACCACGCCCGTGGCCTCGAAGAACAAGCTGCTCACCACCATCGCCTACCAGCTCGGGGGCAAGCGCACCTATGCGCTCGAAGGCTCGATCTTCGTCGCAGGTTCGGCAGTGCAGTGGCTGCGCGACGGCCTCGGCATCATCAAGCATGCCGCCGAGACCGGACCTCTCGCCGATCAGTCGGACTCCATGCAGAGCGTCTATCTCGTCCCGGCCTTCGTCGGCATGGGCGCGCCGTACTGGAATCCGCGCGTGCGCGGCGCCCTGTTCGGCCTCACCCGCAACACCGGCCCGGCCGAGCTTGCCCACGCCGCCCTGGAAAGCGTCTGCTACCAGACCTTTGATCTCTGGGCCGCAATGCGCGCCGACTGGCCGAGCTCGGAGGTGGCAAGCGTCGTGCTCCGCGTCGATGGCGGCATGACCGCATCCGACTGGACCATGCAGCGCCTCGCCGACCTGCTCGATGCGCCGGTCGATCGCCCCGTGATCCAGGAGACGACGGCACTTGGCGCCGCCTATCTTGCCGGCCTCGAGGCCGGCGTCTATCCCGAGCCGACCAAATTCGCCGATAACTGGCGGCTGGAGCACCGCTTCAAGCCCAACATGAGCCAGGCGACGCGCGAGCGGAAGCTTGCGGGATGGACGAGGGCGGTGAAGGGCGTGCTCGCGAGCGACGAGGGCGAATAACGGGCGCGCACGACGCGCCCAACAACAACAAACGGGAGAAACGACAATGAACACGGATTTCAACCGGGTCGTCCAAAAGCTCTGCGGCGCCGCGATCTGCGCCGCGCTGCTCACCTCGACCTCCCTCGCGCGTGAGAAGCCGGACCCGCTCGGCAGCGCGCGGCAGGTCAAGACCGACGTCGCCGGTCTCGATGCTCCCGCGCAGATTCTGGTCGATGTCTGGGGTATCCCCCACATCTATGCCGGCAATGAGCACGACCTGTTCTTCCTGCAAGGCTTTAACGCCGCGCGCGACCGGCTCTGGCAGATCGATCTTTGGCGCAAGCGAGGGCTTGGTCTGCTGGCCAAGGATTTCGGCCCGGCCTATGCCGAACAGGACAAGGCGCTGCGTCTCTTTCTTTATCGCGGCGATATGAATGCGGAATGGGCGGCTTACGGCCCCAAGGGGAAGACCTATGCGGAGGCATTCGTCGCCGGGGTCAACGCCTACGTCGCCGATGTGCGCGCGGGCAAGCGCCCGCTGCCGATCGAGTTCAGGATCGCCGGCACGATGCCGGATGCGTGGACGGCGGATGACATCGTCCGCATCCGCAGCCACGGCCTGACGCGCAATGTCGCCTCCGAGGTCAAGCGCTCCTTGGTCGCCTGCGCGGCAGGCCTCGATGCCGATCGGTTTCGCGTCAAGCTCGAGCCGGCGTGGACGACGAAAATTCCAGATGGTCTCGATCCCTGCAGCGTGCCGAAGGCGGTGCTGGCGCCCTACGATCTGGCGACGCGCCCGGTCGCCTTTGCCGCGCCGAAAGATCGCCAGGCCGCACTCGCGCACGATCCCGACAAGTACCTCACCGAGGCCGACCTGCAACGCGACACCATCGGCTCCAACAATTGGGTGATCGCGGCGTCACGGACCGCGACTGGGCGTCCGATCCTCGCCAACGATCCGCATCGCGAGCACAGCGTGCCCTCGCTGCGCTACATCGTCGGCCTCAATGCGCCCGGCCTCTCCGTGATCGGCGCGGGCGAGCCCGCGCTGCCCGGCATCTCCATCGGCCACAACGGCACCATCGCCTTCGGTCTCACCATCTTCAACGTCGACCAGGAAGACCTCTACATCTACGAGCTCAATCCGCAGAATCCCAACCAGTACCGCTATGGCGCTGGCTGGGAGGACATGCGCATCGTCCACGAGAAAGAGCAGGTGAAAGGCGAGAGCGATCGCGATCTCGAGCTGAAATTCACCCGGCATGGTCCGGTGATCTACGTCGACGACGCCAACAAGCGGGCCTTCGCCGTCCGCTCGATCTGGTTCGAGCCCGGCACCTCGGCCTATTTCGGCTCCTCCGACTACATGACCGCGAAGGACTGGAACGGATTCCTCGGCGCCATGCGGCGCTGGGGCGCGCCGTCGGAGAATCAGGTCTATGCGGACACCAAGGGCAATATCGGCTGGGTCGCCGCCGGCAAGACGCCGCGGCGCGCCAACTATGATGGCCTGATGCCGGTGCCCGGCGACGGCCGCTACGAATGGCAGGGTTTTCTCTCGCTCGACGAACTGCCCAAGACCTATCAGCCCAAGCAGGGCTTTCTCGCCACCGCCAACCAGATGAACCTGCCGGCGGATTATCCCGTCAGCGAGCGCAAGGTCGGCTTCGAATGGGCGGACAGTGCGCGCTGGCAGCGCATCACCGAGGTCCTGAAGGCCAACAGCAAGGTGACGCTGGCCGATGCCATGGATCTGCAGAACGACGACACCACGATGCTGGGCCGGCGGCTGGTCAAGCTGTTGCAGCCGCTCACTTCGGACGATGCCAACGTGAAGAAGGGCCTCGAACTGCTCAAGCCTTGGGACGCCCGTGATGCCGCCGACAATGCCGCTGCTGCGGTGTTCGAGGTCTGGATCTCCAATCATCTTGGACCGGTACTGCTGAAGACCACGGCGCCCAAGGCTGCCGACCTGATCGCGCCGGAGGCGTCCAGCATTTCGGCGCTTGTCGCCTTTCTGGAATCTCCGGACGCGTCGTTTGGCTCCGATCCCGCCACCGCGCGCGACCAGATCCTGCGCGACAGCCTCGGCGCCGCGGTGGCCGATGTCACAGCCAAGCTCGGGGCCGATTCCTCAACCTGGCGCTGGGGCCGCCTGCACGTCGCAAAATTCGACCATGCTCTGATGCCGCTGGCCGACAAGGCGACGGCCGCTCAGCTCTCGGTCGGTCCGCTGGCCTACGGCGGCGCCGCCAACGTGCCGCGCGCGGCCACCTATCGCCGCACCGATTATCAGCTGTTCGCTGGCGCATCGTTCCGCATGGTGCTCGACGTCGGCAATTGGGATGCGAGCCGCACCATCAACACACCGGGCCAGTCGGGCGATCCCTTCAGCGGCCATTATCGCGACCTCGCGCCGCTCTGGGCGACCGGCCAGTATGTGCCGCTGCTCTACAGCCGCGCCGCGGTCGAGGCTGCAACGGCGGAGGCGATCACGCTGACGCCGCGGTGAATGAGGCGTATCCAGAAATCCCGCCGTCGTCCAGGCTTTCGCCAGGACGACCCGGAATGTGTTGCCGGCGTTCAGCTTCTAAGGGACGCATCCCATGATCCTCCCCGACGGCTATTCCGACATTCCCGCCAGCAAGATCGCTGCCGTCGTCACGCATCTCGAGATGACAGCGCGTCCGCCGCTGCGTGACAATCCTCTTGGCGCATGGACCCTGCGCAAGGTCGATACTCCCGCGCTTCATTGGTATCGCGACCTCCATCGCCGCGTCGGCGAGGAGTGGCTGTGGTTTTCGCGGGCGCGCATGAACGACGGCGAGCTCGCCGCAATCATCCATGCACCGGGCGTCGAGGTATATGCGCTTGTCGTGGACGGCCACGATGAGGGCCTGCTGGAGCTGGACTTTCGCGAGGCCGGCCAATGCGAGCTGGTGTATTTCGGTGTCACCGCAAAACTGATCGGCAGCGGTGCCGCCCGCTTTATGATGAACCGCGCGCTTGAGCTCGCATGGTCACGCGACCTGTCCCGCGTCTGGGTGCACACCTGCACGTTCGACCATCCGTCCGCCGTCGCATTCTACCAGCGCTCGGGCTTCCGTCCGTTCCGCCGCCAGATCGAGATCGCCGACGACCCGCGGCTCGATGGCACGGCGCCGCGGTCCGCGGCAAAGCATGTGCCGATCATCGAATAGGTAGCAGCTGCCTCTCCGCCGTCATTGCGAGGAGCCCTTGCGACGAAGCAATCCAGTCTGGTTCCGTGGGAGATACTGGTTGCTTCGCTGCGCTCGCAATGACGGAGTGTGGCGCTGTCGTCGCGTTTCATTGGGGCTACGCGTGGCGGGATCACCGGATCACGCCAACACTCGGTTCCGGAAGATCATAGGGAGCGAGACGCCGTAATCGCTCGGTCAATGGCTGCACGGGCGGAGCATACAGCTCTCCGTAGCTGGAGAGCAGTGGGAGGCTAGGCTCCCAACGATGGATGACGAACACCACGCGATACTGTTTCGCCGCGGGCAGTCTTTGCTTGTAGTCGGTCTCGATCACCGTCTCGCCATCCGCGGTCAGGAACGTTTCGTTCCACGCCATCTCTGCGTGGCCTTCCGGGTTGGACGGATCGATTTGGGTAAAATCATGAGGATTGAACCGCGCGTCCGGATTCGCCACGAGCACCTCGAGAATTACAGCGTCATCCATGTAACCTCGTAGATTGTCTTCCAATTTCCGCCGGTCCTCACCAGTCAGAGGCACTATTTCATCGCCCCTGCCGGCTTTCCGCAGCAGAGCGTTCACCTCTTCGCTGAAATTGGGGGGATCGTGTGAGTCGATCAATTCCCGGATGAAACGGGCATAGGCAGCATTATCAGCGCTGAAGGAGTAGGCGCCTAGGAGAGTGAGTGAGGGAGGCTGGTCAGCAGTCAAATCGCTCTGCTCCGTGCGGCGATGAGTCCGCGATACCCGATCATGCGAAGCTCGCTAGCTGTTGAAATTCACCGCCGTGGTGTTTGCACCGCAAAGCAGCACCGCGACCCGCTCGCCGGGTGAGGGGCGATAGCGACCGGAGAGCAAGGCGGCAAATGCGGCGGCGCCGCCGGGCTCGGCCACCAGGCGCAGGCTCGACCACAAGGCCGACTGCGCCTGCTTGATCGCGTCGTCGGCGACCAGGACGACCCGCTCGACATGGGCCCGCGCAATCGGAAACATCAATTGTCCGACACGTCGCGGGGCGAGACTATCGGCGGCGATGCCGCCCGCCGGCGCATCGATCGGCGCGCCTGCCGCGAAGGCGGCGTGAAGCGTCGGCGATTGCTCGGGCTCGACCGCCACGATGCGCGTCCTGCCGGCGCTCCAGGCTGCCATGCCACCGATCAGGCCGCCGCCGCCGACTGCAACCAGCACCGTGTCAATGCCCGGTGCATCCTGCTCCAGCTCCATTCCGACACTGCCCTGACCGAGCAAGGTCTCGACCTGGTCGTAGGCATGCACCGCCATGGCGCCGGTCTGCGCGACATGGGTTTCGCTTGCGGCGAGCGCGTCGGCATAGCGGCTGCCCGCAATCACGAGTTTCGCGCCATAGCCTCTGATACGCTCGGCTTTGGCCGGCGAGGTGATGTCGGGCACGAAAATCGTGGCCGGGATGCCGAGCCGCTGCGCCGCATACGCCACCGCCGCGCCGTGATTGCCGCCCGATGCGGCGACGACACCGGCTTCCGGCAGCCGGCGCAACAGCAGATTGGCGAAGGCACCCCGCGCCTTGAACGATCCGGAATGCTGCAGCATCTCGAGCTTGAACGTGACGGGAGAAGCCGGCAGGCCAAAATCGGCGAGATCGGCCTCAACGAGCGGCGTGCGCCGTATGTGCGGACGGATGACGGCCTCGGTCGCCGCGATCCGCTCCCGATTGATGTCCATTGTTGCTGTCATGATGCCGTCCTTGATAACGCATCCGGCAGCCGCTGTCGCGGCGCCGTTGCATGCAGCGCAATGCTCCACTTCCATGATTTTGCTTGCGCCACTGCGGCCTTGCCGTGGAAACTGATCGGCCCTGCCTCGTCCAAAAGCCAGAGAAGAGCGCAAAACCATGTTCCTGATCGGCCAATATGATTCCCCCTTCGTCCGCCGCGTCGCGATTGCGCTGCGGCTTTACGGCCTCGCCTTCGAGCACAGGCCGTGGTCGACCTTCGGCGACGCCGACAAGATCGCGCCCTATAATCCGCTGCGCCGCGTGCCGACGCTGGTGCTCGACAACGGCGAGGCGCTGATCGAGAGCACGTTCATCCTCGATTATCTCGACGAGCTCGCCGGGCCGGAGAAGGCGATGCTGCCGCGCTCCGGCGCCGAGCGCCGGCATCACTTGCGCATCTGCGCGCTCGCGTCCGGCCTCGGCGACAAGGCCGTGAGCCTGCTCTACGAACGCGTGCTGCGGAAGGAGCAGCTTACGCTATGGGTCGAGCGCTGCCAGGCGCAGATCGCGGACGTGCTGAAAGCGCTGGAGGCCGAGCGCGCCAAGGTGACCACGCCGTACTGGCTGGGCGAGCGCATCGGCCACGCCGATATTGTGGTCGCCTGCGTCGTCCGCTTCACCCGCGAGGCCCATCCGCAGTTGTTCGAGCCATCGCGCTATCCGGCGCTGTCGGCGCATGCCGACGCGTGCGAGGCGCTGGCGCCGTTCAAGGAGATTGTGCAGCCCCTGGCACCGCCGAAGGGGTGATCGCCGCTATGCGAACCCGACCTTGATCAGGATCGTCAGGAAGAGGCCGCCGACAACCGCGCAGACCGCGGCACCGATCAGCGGCCCCAGCGCGCCTCCCCGGCTTGCAGGCTCCAGCACGGCTTGTCCGGGCTGGTCCGGATCGTAATAGACCTGGACGCTCTTCCCAGGCCGATATTTCGCCGCGGCCTCTTCGGCGGCCTCGCGCAGGCCGGAGATCATGGTGCCGTTCCAATCGACTTCGGTGCCGATGAAGTCGCGCTTGCCGACCCTGTAGGCGTAGCGCAGGTCGATCTGATAGCGGTGGACGAGCTTTGAAGTCGTCGGTCGATTGTCGTGCTCGGTCTTCTCTTCGATGATTTCCTCGATCACGTCGCAATGGGTGACCCTGCCCGACGCGGTCGGCCAGCGCAGGCTGGCGCTCGCCAGCCGGCGCGTCCGGACATAATCGGCGGCGAGGAACACCCCGCCCACGAGCACGATGATCGGCACCGCGAACGCGAACAGCGGGACGCCCTTGTCGGCGTAGAGCACGTGGCCCGCGAACGAATGCGCGGTCAGGGTGGCGGCGATGACGCCGAACACCATTGTGAACGCCACCAGGGCCGCGACGTTCTGCGCGGCGGCAGGCTCCAGCAGCGCCTCTGTCGGTTGCTTCGGATCGACATGGACCTCGACATGGGCGCCGACCGGATAGCGTCCGGTCAGTTTTGCGGCCAGGACCCTCGTCGTGATGACGGTGCCGCCGACAAAGATCTTGTCGCCTTCCAGCTCCTGGCCGCCGGCCTGATATCGATAGCGGATGATGGGCTTGGCGTCGTTCCGATCGTCCGAGGAATGCGCCGTCGGCTGGTCGACCCGGGAGACCGTGATGATGCCCTCCACCTTGTCCCAGCTCCGCGCCGCCACCATCCGGCCCCGCATGCGGATCAGATTGAACAGCGTCAATCCAAACAGCAGCACGGCGATGCCGGCGGCAATCTGTGTCCACATCAATTGTTGGGCGTTCAGCATCCGATTCCCCTGCGCTTCGGCGACGACCGCCATTGGTCGCGGCAAACGCGCTTTGCGTTCGATGCTGTGCGTTGCCCCAGCACATGCCAGGCATTGCTTCACCAATGTCGTCCTGGCGAAAGCCACGACCCATTGCCCCAGCGGGTCATTTGGCGAAGATTGGTCGTTCGGTATTGCCTGCGATGGCCACCAATGGATCACCCGGTATGGATGGCTTTCGCCAGGACGACAGCGAACGTGTGGCACGCGCCGTGATGGCGACTGGCGAGGGAGTATCAAACGGGCACGGTCGGCGATGATGGAATGTTACAGGTGTTTTGCCCGACGCCGCAAGCAATTTCGGTAATATCGAAAAATTATTCGGTGACACCGCAAAAATTATCGAGCTTTTTCAACCCCATGCCTACTGTGCATGGGGTTGATTTCTCGTTTTCTGTTTGGAGGGCGCCTAACCCGCGCCCGCGCGCTTCTTCTGCCAGACCAGGTGCACCGCGCAGGTGCAGCCCGGCGGATGCGACGCAAGCTCCTTCGACGTCTCGTCGTTCGCCGGCGTTGCCGTGAACGCCGCCTTGTCGCTCCCACCCTCTCGCGTCGGGATGTAGTTCAGAATCGGCGCGAGCCAGCGCTCGGTCTCGGCGACGCTCATGCCCTTGCGCGCAGCATAATCCTCGACCTGATCGCGCTCGATCTTGCCGACTCCGAAATAATAGCTCTCTGGATTGGCGAGATAGAGCCCCGACACGGAGGAGCCCGGCCACATCGCATAGCTCTCGGTCAGCTTCACGCCGGCGGTGTTCTCGGCATCGAGCAGCTCGAACAGCGTGGCCTTCTCGGTGTGATCGGGTTGCGCGGGATAGCCGGGGGCGGGACGGATGCCCTGATACTTTTCGAGGATCAACTCGTCGGGGGAGAGCGTCTCGTCCGGCGCATAGGCCCAGAATTCGCGGCGGACGCGGGCATGCATGCGCTCGGCGAACGCTTCGGCCAGGCGGTCGGCCAGCGCCTTGCACAGGATCGAGGAATAGTCGTCATTGGCCATCTTGAAACGGTCAGCGACCACATCCTCGCCGATGCCGGCGGTGACGACGAAGCCGCCGACATAGTCGGGCACGCCGGTTGTGGCGGGCGCGACGAAGTCGGACAGCGCGGCGTTGAAACGGCCCTCGCGCTTCTCGAGCTGCTGGCGCAGCGTGTGCAGCGTCGCGATCGTCCTGGTCCGGCTCTCGTCGGCATAGAGCACGATGTCGTCGCCCTGCGCATTGGCCGGCCAGAAGCCGACGGTGGCGCGCGCGCGGAACCATTTCTCCTTGACGATCAGGTCGAGCATCTTGCGCGCGTCGCCGTAGAGCGAGCGCGCAACTTCGCCGACCTTGGCGTCGTCGAGGATGGCGGGGAAGCGTCCGGCGAGCTCCCAGGTCTGGAAGAACGGGGTCCAGTCGATATAGGGCACCAGCTCGGCGAGATCGTAGTCGTCAAAGCTTCGGGTGCCGAGGAAGGTCGGCTTCACCGGCTTGTTCGCGGTGAAGTCGACCGGCACGCGGTTGGCGCGGGCGGTCGCCAGCTTCAGCCGCTTCTTGTCGGCCTGGGCGCGCATATGGGCGTCCGAGATCTTTGCGTATTCGGCGCGCACCTCCGCGGCATAGGCCTCGCGCCTCTCGGGCGACAGCAGCGCCGACGCAACACCGACGGCGCGGCTGGCGTCGTTGACATGCACCACGGGGCCTGCGCGATAGCTCGGGTCGATCTTCACCGCCGTATGCACGCGGCTCGTGGTGGCGCCGCCGATCAAGAGCGGCAGCTTGAGGCCTTCGCGCTGCAATTCTGCGGCGAAGAACGCCATCTCGTCGAGCGAGGGTGTGATCAGGCCGGACAGCCCGACGATGTCGGCCTTCTCCGCCTTCACCGTATCGACGATCTTGGCCGCGGGCACCATCACGCCGAGGTCGATGACCTCGTAATTGTTGCACTGGAGCACGATGCCAACGATGTTCTTGCCGATGTCGTGGACGTCGCCCTTGACGGTCGCGAGCACGATCTTGCCGGCGGACGAGGAGCCTTCCGTGCCGATGCCGTTGGCGAGATTGCGCGCCTTCTCCTCCTCCATGAACGGCATCAGCCAGGCGACAGCCTGCTTCATCACGCGGGCCGACTTCACCACCTGCGGCAGGAACATCTTGCCGTCGCCGAAGAGATCGCCGACCACGTTCATGCCGGCCATCAGCGGTCCCTCGATCACGTCGAGTGGCCGCGTCGAGGCCTTGCGGGCCTCTTCGGTATCCTGCTCGATGAATTCGGTGATGCCGTGCACCAGCGAATGTGACAGCCGCTTCGCCACCGGCCATTCGCGCCAGGCGAGATCGGCTTCCTTGGTCTGAGTCTTGTTGCCGCGGAATCTTTCCGCAAGCGCCAGCAGACGCTCGGACGCACCGGGGTCGCGGTTGAGGATGACGTCCTCGCACACCTGGCGCAATTCGGGATCGATATCGTCATAGACGATCATCTGCCCGGCATTGACGATGCCCATGTCCATGCCGGCCTTGATGGCGTGATACAGGAACACCGAGTGCATGGCCTCGCGCACCGGCTCGTTGCCGCGGAACGAGAACGACAAATTGGACACACCACCAGAAATGTGCGCGCCCGGCAGATTCTTGCGGATCCAGCGCGTCGCCTCGATGAAGTCGACGCCGTAATTGTTGTGCTCCTCGATGCCGGTTGCGATCGCGAAAATATTGGGATCGAAGATGATGTCTTCCGGCGGGAAGCCGACGCGGTTCACCAGGATGTCGTAGGCGCGCTTGCAGATCTCGGTCTTGCGGGCGAACGTGTCGGCCTGGCCGACCTCGTCGAACGCCATCACCACGACGGCCGCGCCGTGACGGCGGGCGATCTTGGCCTCGTGAATGAATTTGTCCTCGCCTTCCTTCATCGAGATCGAGTTGACGACCGGCTTGCCCTGCACGCATTTCAGGCCGGCCTCGATCACGGAGAATTTCGAGCTGTCGACCATTACGGGGACGCGGGCAATGTCGGGCTCGGCGGCGACAAGGTTGAGGAAGGTCACCATCGCGGCTTCCGAGTCCAGAAGACCCTCGTCCATGTTGACGTCGATGATCTGCGCGCCGTTCTCGACCTGGTCGCGCGCGACCTGCAGCGCGGCGGTGTAGTCGCCGGCGGTGACCAGCTTGCGGAAGCGGGCGGAGCCGGTGACGTTGGTGCGCTCGCCGACGTTCACGAAGGGAATGGCGTCGGTCAGGATGAACGGCTCGAGGCCGGAGAGCCGCAAGCGAGGTTCGATCTCCGGCACGATGCGCGGCTTGTGCGGCGCGACCGCAGCCGCAATCGCCGCGATATGGTCCGGCGTGGTGCCGCAGCAACCGCCGACGATGTTGACGAGGCCATCGCGCGCGAACTCGCCGACCAGGCGGGCCATGTATTCCGGGGTCTCGTCATACTGGCCGAACTCGTTGGGCAGGCCGGCATTGGGATAGGCGCAAACAAGCGTGTCGGCGACGCGGCCGATATCGGCGATATGCGCGCGCAGATCTTCCGCGCCGAGCGCGCAGTTGAAGCCGATGGTGACGGGCTTGGCGTGCTGGACCGAATGCCAGAACGCTTCCGGCAACTGGCCGGACAGCAGGCGGCCGGACTTGTCGGTGATGGTGCCCGACACCATCACGGGCATGTCGATGCCACGTTCTTCCGTGATCTCGGCGATCGCGTACAGCGCCGCCTTGGCGTTCAGCGTGTCGAAGATGGTCTCGACCAGCAGCAGATCGACGCCGCCGTCGAGCATGCCGTTGATCTGCTCGCCATAGGATTTGCGCAGGTCGTCGAACGTGACGGCGCGGTAGCCGGGATTGGACACGTCGGGCGAGATCGAGGCGGTGCGGTTGGTCGGTCCGATGGCGCCGGCGACGAAGCGCGGCTTGCCGTCCTCGGCCTCGACGCGGCGTGCGGCGTTGCCGGCGAGGCGGGCGCCTTCTCGCGCCATCTCGTAGACGATGTCGGCGAGATCGTAATCGGCTTGGGCAATCGAGGTCGTGGAGAAGGTGTTGGTCGCGACGATGTCGGCGCCGGCGCGCAAGTAAGCGGCGTGGATGTCCTCGATCGCCTGCGGTTGGGTCAGGATCAAGAGGTCGTTGTTGCCGCGCAAATCGCGATGGAAGTTCTTGAATCGCTCGCCGCGGAAGGCGGCCTCGTCGAACTGGAGATTCTGGATCATCGTGCCCATGGCGCCGTCGAGCACGAGAATGCGCTCGCGCGCGGCGTTGAGCAGGGCGGTTCGCTTGGGAGAGGTGGATACGGTCATGGTGTCTTAAGCCGCCTTCTGCGCGCTCTTGGCGCGGATGCCGAGCAAATGGCTGATCGCGAACACGAGATCGGCGCGGTTCATGGTGTAGAAATGGAAGGTGTCGACGCCGTGCTTGGCCAGCTTCTGCACCTGGCCGGCCGCGACGGTCGCCGCCACCAGCTTGCGGGTCTCGGCGTCTTCGTCGAGCCCCTCGAATTTCGCGGCGAACCAGTCCGGCACGGAGGTGCCGGCGCGGGTGACGAAATTGCGAGCCTGCTTGAAATTATGCATGGGCATGATGCCCGGCACGATCGGGATGTTGATCCCGCGCGCGCGCACGCGGTCGAGATAGCGGAAATAGAGGTCGTTATCGAAGAACACCTGCGTGATCGCGCGGGTCGCACCTGCATCGACCTTGGCCTGCAGCGTGTCGATGTCATCGTCGAAGTCGCGCGCCTCGGGATGCTTCTCAGGGTACGCCGAGACCGACACCTCGATATCGCCGTGCCGCTTCTTGATGCCGGCGACGAGGTCGGCGGAGCTCTGGTAGCCATCGGGATGGCTAGAATAGGCCGTGCCAATGCCGCCCGGGGGATCGCCGCGCAGGCCGACGATGTGGCGGACGCCGACCTCGTGATAGCGGTCGACGATCTCGTCGATCTCCCCGCGGGAGGCGCCGACGCAGGTCAGATGCGCGGCCGGCAGCAGCGCGGTTTCTTTCAGGATGCGCGAGATGGTCGCGTGGGTCCGCTCACGGGTCGAGCCGCCGGCGCCATAGGTCACCGAGACGAATTTCGGGTCGAGCGGGGCCAGCCGGTTGATGGTGTCCCAGAGATTGCGCTCCATATCTTCGGTCTTGGGCGGAAAGAACTCGAAGGAAATCGCAGGCCGCTTCAGGTACCCGTCTTGCCCGCCGGTGTGGGCAGGCATTGTCGCGTCAGTCATGGGCACCACTCACTCTCCAAGGGCGCGCCGGGTCGTTGGCGGCCGGCGGTCAGGTCTAGATTGCGAAAGGCCAAGATAAGCCAAAGCGGCCGCATCCGACAGCCCATCGGTAATGGGAAGTGGCCCACTTTGGCGGTGTTGGCATAAAATATTCGGTGATTTAGAATCGAAGTGGGAAGCTCGGTTTGGTATAAAAAGATAAATATACCAGCCAAGTAGGGAGAACTTGCGGATTAACTGGCGCAATATATTGAGTGGGCAATATGAAAGTCATGTTGCCAGATTGATCATTGTCCCAACGCCGCGGCGCGGGTCCGGAGCGCGCGGGCCCTGGCCTGCACGTCAGATCTGCGCGCCCTCCCATTGCCGCCGCGCTGCCCTCCACTACGTTAGCGCGCCATGATCCCGCTCTCAGTCCTCGACCTCTCCGTCGTCACCACCGGCACAAAGCCCGCCGCGGCGCTGCGCAACAGCATCGACCTGGCGCGCCATGTCGATGGGCTCGGCTATGTCCGCTATTGGCTCGCCGAGCATCACAACCTCGCCTCCGTCGCGAGCCCGGCGCCCGACGTGATGATCGGGCAGATCGCGGCGGTGACCAAGCACATCCGCGTCGGCTCCGGTGGCGTGATGCTGCCCAATCACGCGCCGCTGGTCGTGGCCGAGCGCTTCAAGATGCTGGAGGCGCTGTTTCCGGGCCGCATCGATCTCGGCCTCGGCCGCGCCCCTGGCACCGACGGCGCCACGGCCTATGCGCTGCGCAGCCGGCTCGACCGTCGCGAAGGCGACGATTTCCTCGAGCGGCTGCACGAATTGATCCTGTGGCAGACCCGGGAATTCCCCTCGGGCCATCCCTATCACAACGTCGTTGCGATGCCCGACGATACGCCGTTGCCGCCGATCTGGCTGCTCGGCTCCAGCGATTATTCGTCGGAGCTCGCCGCGCAAATCGGCATGGGGTTCGCATTCGCCCATCATTTTGCGTCCCACGATGCGATCGATGCGATGGTGCATTATCGCAATCGTTTTCAGCCCTCGGCCTGGAGTGCGAGCCCGCGCGCGATCCTCGCGGTCGCCGTCATTGCGGCCGACACGGATGACGAAGCCGAAAAGCTCGCCGCGTCTTTCGACCTCAACCGCCTGCGCCGGGACCGCGGCCAGTATCTTCCGTTGCCGAGCGTCGAAGAGGCGCTGGCCTATCCCTATACCGACTCGGAGCGCGCCTCGATGCGGCGCAACCGTTCCCGTCTGTTCGTCGGCAGCCGGGCAACCGTGCAGAAGACGCTGCAGCCGTTGATCGATGCGAGCAAGCCGGACGAGTTGATGGTGATTACCGCCGTGTACGATCACGAGGCACGAAAGAAATCATATTCGCTGCTGGCGGAGGCGTTCGGGCTTAAGGCGGTCGGATAAGGCTCTGGTGCTCCGGCTCGCGCTTCGCGCGTCCGGGACACGAATCTATTCCATCGTCGCGCGGAACGGGTGCCCCGGATACACGCCAACGATGCGGAATTCGCGTGAGAAGAATTTCAGCTCCTCGATCGCGAAAGCGAGGCCCTTGTCCGCGGGGTGGCCGTCGACGTCGGCATAAAACTGCGTGGCGAAGAAATTGCCGTCGACCATATAGCTCTCGAGCTTGGTCATGTTGACGCCGTTGGTGGCAAAGCCACCGAGCGCCTTGTAGAGCGCGGCGGGCAAATTGCGCACCCGGAACACAAAAGTCGTGACCAACGGACCGGAGCCCTGTGCGGCCCATTTCGGTTCGCGCGCGAGCACCACGAAGCGCGTGGTGTTGTGGGCCTCGTCCTCGATGTCCTCCGCGAGGATGTCGAGGCCGTAGATCTGCGCGGCGAGGCGCGAGGCGATCGCGGCGACGGACTTGTCGTTACGCTCGGAAATGTCGCGGGCGCTGCCGGCGGTGTCGGCGTGCACGATTGGCTTGATGCCAAGCTTGCGAATGATGCGCCGGCATTGGCCGAGCGCGTGCACGTGGCTCTCGACGCTCTTGATGTCCTCGAGCCTGGTCCCCTTCACCGCCATCAGCTGATGCCGGACCGGCAGAAACCATTCGCCGATGATGAAGAGGCCGGAGGCCGGCAGCAAATGATGGATGTCGGCGACGCGGCCTGCGACCGAATTCTCGATCGGAATCATGCCGAGATCGGCTTCGCCCGACGAGATCGCCGACAAGGCGTCCTCGAAGGTGGCGCAGGGCATCGGCTCGGCGTCGGGATAGGCCTCGACGATGGCGATGTGCGAATTGGCCCCAGGCTCGCCCTGGAATGCGATTTTCAGCTTGCTCATGCTCGGCCTTGTAACAGCGGCTCAGGATTTGGAAAGGATGCTGCGGGCGGTTTCCAGGTCCGCCGGCGTGTCGACCCCGCGGGGCACGGTATCGACAATGGTGAAGTCGATGCGCATTCCGGCCTCGAGCGCCCGGAGCTGCTCGAGCTTCTCCTGCAATTCCAGCGGCGACGGCGGAAGCCGGACGTAGCGCTCCAGCGCGGCACGGCGATAGGCATAGAGACCGATATGGTGGTAGCGCGGTCCGTCGCCGGTCGGCGCGGTTGCGCGGGTGAAATAAAGTGCGCGCATGCGTCTGCCGCCGAGCGAGGTTCCGATCGCCTTCACGACGCTCGGCGCGAGGTCCTCCTCCTCGGTGTGGATCTGCGACGCCAGCGTTGCGATATCCACGGCGGGGTCTTGCAGCGGCGGCAACACCTCGCGGATGTTGTCGATCGTGATGGTCGGGAAATCGCCCTGCAGATTGACCACGATCTCGGCTTTGCCGTCCGGATCGAGCTTCTGCATGGCCTCGTGGATGCGGTCGGAGCCGGACGGATGCTCCGGGCGGGTCATCACGGCCTCGCCACCATGGGCGGTCACGACGGATGCGATCTCCGCGGTGTCGGTTGCGACCGCGACCCGGCCTATCCCGGCCGCTTCGGCACGGCGCATCACGTGCACGATCATCGGCTGCCCCGCGATATCGGCTAGCGGCTTGCCGGGCAGGCGGGTGGCGGCCATGCGGGCCGGAATCAGCACCAGGATGCGGGGATCGATCATCGGTTCAAGGGCCTGGAAACGGGGCGTTTTCCGCGCCGGGAAATGGGGTGGGGACGGGGGTGAAGCCCGCTCGCTTATACGGGTTGCCAGACCCCGGGCAAACCGATATCTCAATGGCAAAACTCGGGGAAACAGTAAGGAACGTTGATTCTCCGAGGCTCGTCCTGGCGGCCGCACTGGGCCGCTCGATCCTTCTTGCGGTGTGGGGCCTGGCCGGAAATGGACTCTTTCGAACTGAACAAGATTCTCGGTGCCGTGCTCGGCACCTGTCTCCTTCTGCTGGTGACGAGCTTCACCGCCAGTGCGCTGTTCTCGCCCAAGATGCCGGAGAAGCCGGGCTTCGAGATCGCCGTGAAGGAAGACGCCGGCCACGGCAAGGAAGGCGGCGCTGCCGCCGCGGCTGCCGAGCCGATCGAAAAGCTGCTCCAGACCGCCTCGGTCGAGAAGGGCGCCGCCGCTGCCAAGAAGTGCGGCGCTTGCCACACCTTCGAGAAGGGCGGCCCGAACCGTGTCGGTCCGAACCTCTATGGCGTCGTCGGCGACCATGTTGGCGAGGGCCGCGGCGGCTTCAACTTCTCGGCCGCGATGAAGGCCAAGGGCGGCACCTGGGACTTCGATGCGCTCAACAAGTTCATCGCCAATCCCAAGGCAGCTGTCCCGGGCACCGCGATGGGCTTTGCTGGCATCCCGAAGGATAGCGAGCGTGCCGACGTGATCGCTTACCTGAACAGTCTCTCCGACAGCCCGAAGCCGCTGCCGACCGCGGCGAAGTAAGGCCTATCGACTTCGATCTTAGTACGCGGCCAGGCTGAAAAGCCTGGCCGTTTGCTTATCCGGGCCTCGCGGCGTTGTTATCGGGGCGTTTGGCCGCAGCGATCGGCCAGCTGGCCCTCCAAGATGAGGAAAAAGCAACATATTCCGTCGAAACCTCGCCTATATTGGGAACTTAAAGGAGTAGCCTCCTTCAAGACAGGAATGTTGATTTGGCCCTTACCCGACGCGATCTCCTGCTCACCGGCACTGCTGCCGCAACGCTCCCCGCCCTTGGTTCCGTAGGGGGCCTTTCCGGCGTCGGCGTGGCACACGCGCAATCCGCCAACGAGCCCACCTGGCGGCACGCGCTGTCGCTGTTCGGACAGATCAAATACCCGGCGGATTTCAAGCGCTTCGACTACGTCAATCCGGAAGCGCCCAAGGGCGGCGTCGCGCGCCAGATCGCCGTCGGCACATTCGACAATTTCAACATCGTCGTCTCCGGTGTGAAGGGGCAAGTCGCCGGTGCCGTGGCGTTCATCTACGAATCCCTCACGACGGCCTCGCTTGACGAAGTCTCGACCGAGTACGGCGCGCTGGCCGAGGCCGTCAGCCATCCGGATGATTTCTCCTTCGTGACTTACCGCTTGCGGCCGCAAGCCAAATGGCACGACGGCAAGCCGGTAACCGCGGATGACGTGATCTTCTCGCTCGATTCCTTCAAGAAGCACCACCCGCAGTACTCGGCCTATTACAGCCATGTGACGAAAGCCGAGAAGGTCGGCGAGCGCGAGGTAAAATTCGTGTTCGACGCGCCGGGCAACCGCGAACTGCCGCAGATCGTCGGGCAGCTCACGGTCCTGCCGAAGCATTGGTGGGAGGGCACGGATGCGCAGGGCCGCAAGCGCGATGTCTCCGCCACCACGCTTGAAGTGCCTCTAGGTTCCGGCCCCTATCGGGTCAAGGAATTCGTTGCCGGGCGGTCGATCGCGCTGGAGCGCGTCAAGGATTATTGGGGGCGCGACCTCGCCGCCAATGTGGGCCGCAATAATTTCGACGAGCTGCGCTATGAGTATTTCCGCGACGCCACCGTGGCGATTGAGGCATTCAAGGCCGATCAGGTCGATTGGCGCACCGAGAACAGCGCGAAGAACTGGGCGACAGCCTACGATTTCCCGGCCGTCACCGAAAAACGCGTGATCCTCGAGGAGTTCGCCAATCGCAGCTCGGGCGTCATGCAGGCCTTCGTGCCGAACCTGCGCCGCGCCAAGTTTAAGGATCCGCGCGTGCGACGCGCGCTCAATTACGCGTTCGACTTTGAGGAGATGAACAAGCAGATCTTCTACGGCCAGTACAAGCGCATCAGCAGTTATTTCGACGGCATCGATGAGCTGATGGCGACCGGGTTGCCGCAGGGCAAGGAGCTCGAGATCCTCGAGACAGTCCGCGCCGAGGTCCCGCCCGAAGTCTTCACCACGGCCTACACCAACCCGGTCGGCGGCAGTCCGGAAGCCGTTCGCGACAATCTGCGCGAGGCGCTGCGCCTGTTCAAGGAAGCTGGCTACGAGGTGCGCGAGCGCAAGCTGATCGACGTCAAGACGGGCGCCCAGTTCTCCCTTGAATTGCTGAACTCGGATCCAAGCTTCGAGCGGATCACGCTGTTCTACAAGCCGTCGCTGGAACGGCTCGGCATTGCTGTCAGCGTGCGGACGGTGGATCCCACTCAGTACGAGAACAGGACGCGCGAGTGGGATTTCGACATCGTCACTAACTCCTGGGGCGAGTCGCAGTCGCCGGGTAACGAGCAGCGCGAATTCTGGTCCTCGAAGACGGCTGACATCGCCGGTTCACGCAACATCACCGGCATCAAGAATCCGGCGGTCGACAAGCTGATCGAGCGGGTGATCTACGCCAAGGGTCGCGACGATCTCGTCGCGGCAACCAAGGCACTCGACCGCGTGCTGCTGTGGAATCACTACGTCGTACCGCAGTGGACTTATACGAAGGTGCGCACCGCGCGCTGGGATCGGTTCGGCCGGCCGGCGGAATTACCCAAATACGGTCAGTCCGGCTTCCCGTTCATTTGGTGGTACGACGCGGACAAGGCGGCGCGGATCGCAAAGAAGTCGTGAAGGGCATTTCTCGCATGGCGCAGCTTTCACGCCGGCATGTGCTGGCCTTGGGTGCCGGTGGCGCGTTCAGCGCCGCCTGGCTCCGGGGCGCGACAGCGTCCGAGATGCCTGCAGAGGCCCACGGCATGTCGGCCTTCGGCGACCTCAAATATCCCGCCGACTTCCATCACTTCGACTACGTCAATGTCGACGCGCCGAAGGGCGGCACCTTCTCGCTTATCCCGTCGGTGCGCGCGTACAACCAGTCCTACCAGACCTTCAACTCGCTCAATGCCTTCATCCTCAAAGGCGATGGCGCGCAGGGCATGGACATGACTTTTGCGCCGCTGATGGTGCGAGCCAATGACGAACCGGACGGGATGTACGGGCTTGCCGCCAAGTCTGTAAATATATCGGCAGACAGGCTGGTCTATCGCTTCACCATGCGGCCAGAGGCGAAATTCCATGACGGCACCAAGCTTACCGCTCACGACGCGGCGTTTTCGCTGACGTCGCTGAAGGCCAAGGGGCATCCGCTGATCATCGTGCAGATGCGCGACATGGTCAGCGCGGAAGCCGTTGACGATGCGACGCTGGTCGTCACCTTTGCCAAGGGACGCGCGCGTGACGTGCCGCTCTATGTGGCGAGTCTGCCGATCTTCTCGAAAGCATATTATGCCTCTCGCGCTTTCGACGAAACATCGCTCGATATCCCGTTGGGCTCGGGCCCGTACAAGGTCGGCAAGTTCGAGGTCAACCGCTACATCGAATACGAACGCGTCAAGGATTGGTGGGCTGCCGACCTGCCCCCCTGTCGTGGCAGCTACAATTTCGACGTCGTGCGCTACGAATTCTACCGCGACCGCGATGTCGCTTTTGAAGGTTTCACCGGCAAGAACTATCTCTACCGCGAAGAGTTCACCGCTCGTATCTGGGCGACCCGCTATGACTTCCCCGCGGTCAAGGAGGGTCGCGTCAAGATGGAGGTCGTGCCCGACGACACGCCGTCCGGCGCGCAAGGATGGTTCATCAACACGCGGCGCGAAAAATTCAGGGATCCTCGCGTGCGTGAGGCACTGATCGACGCCTTCGACTTCGAGTGGACCAACAAGACCATCATGTACGGTGCTTATGCCCGCACGGTATCGCCATTTCAGAACTCGGACCTCATGGCGAGCGATGGGCCTCCGCCGCCGGAAGAGCTGAAGCTGCTGGAGCCGTTTCGCGGCCAGGTTCCGGACGAGGTGTTCGCCGCACCGTTCACGCCGCCCGTCTCCGACGGCTCCGGGCAGGATCGCAGCCTGTTGCGCAGGGCGCAGCGATTGCTGAGCGAGGCCGGCCTGCCGATCAAGGACGGCAAGAGGATGCTGCCGAACGGCGAGATCTTCAGGATCGAATTTCTGTTGGACGAGCCTTCGTTCCAGCCGCACCATGGGCCCTACATCAAGAATCTCGCGACGCTTGGCATCGAAGCGAGCGTGCGCCTCGTCGACGCCGTGCAATACAAGGTACGCCAGGAAGATTTCGACTTCGATATGACGACCCAGCGCTTCAGCATGTCGGCAACGCCGGGCGACGCCATGCGCTCGTTCTTCTCGTCGCAGGTCGCGGCAACGAAGGGCTCGTACAATCTTGCGGGCGTCGCCAATCCGGCCATCGATGCCATCATCGAGAAGATCATGGCGGCCGACAGCCGCGAGGAATTGACCGTCGCCTGCCGCGCCTTCGATCGCCTGTTCCGCGCCGGCCGTTATTGGGTGCCGCACTGGTTCAACAAGACGCACCGGCTTGCTTATTGGGACCAATTCGGTCATCCGCAGAAGCCGCCGCGTTATGCCAACGGCGTCGGCGCTCCCGACATCTGGTGGTACGATGGCGGCAAGGCCGCCAGGCTCGAGCAGGCGAAGCAGCCATGAGCGCCTACATCGCCCGCCGCATCCTGCTGATGATCCCGACCTTGCTCGGGATCCTCTTCGTCTCCTTCATCGTCGTGCAGTTCGCGCCGGGCGGCCCGGTCGAGCGCGTGATCGCGCAGCTCTCGGGCGCGGACACCGGCGGGACCTCGCGCATTTCGGGCGGCGGCGACTTTGCGCAGCGCGCCCCGGGGCAGTTGGGAGCCGGCGGCGACGCCATCAACTCGAAGTATCGCGGCGCGCAAGGCCTCGATCCCGATTTCATCAAGAAGCTGGAAGTGCAGTTCGGCTTCGACAAGCCGGCGCCGGAGCGCTTCGCGCTGATGGTCTGGAATTTCGCCCGCTTCGATTTCGGCAAGAGCTATTTTCGCGACGTCAGCGTCCTGCAGCTCGTCAAGGAGAAGTTGCCGGTCTCGATCTCGCTCGGCATCTGGCTGACGCTGCTGACCTACCTGATCTCGATTCCGCTCGGCATCCGCAAGGCGGTCAGGGACGGGACGCGCTTCGACACCTGGACGTCGAGCGTGCTCGTACTTGGCTACGCGATTCCCGGCTTTCTATTCGCGATCCTCCTGATCATCCTGTTTGCCGGCGGTTCGTTCTTCAACTGGTTCCCGCTGCGCGGACTGACGTCAGACGGCTGGTCGCAGTTTCCGTGGTATTGGAAGATCATCGATTACTTCTGGCATTTGACGCTGCCGCTGATCGCCATGGGGCTCGGTGCGTTCACCACCATGACGTTCCTGACCAAGAACTCGTTTCTGGACGAGATCCGCAAGCAATACGTGATGACCGCGCGCGCGAAGGGCTGCAGCGAGAATCGGGTGCTTTACGGTCACGTTTTCCGCAACGCGATGCTGATCGTCATCGCCGGCTTTCCCTCGACCTTCATTCACGCCTTCTTCTCGGGCTCGCTTCTGATCGAGACCATCTTCTCGCTGGACGGACTGGGACTGCTCAGTTTCGAGAGCGTTCTCAATCGCGACTACCCCGTGGTGTTCGGCACGCTCTTCATCTTTTCGCTCGTCGGCCTCGTGATCAACCTGATCTCTGACCTGACCTATATGTGGATCGATCCACGAATCGATTTCGAGGCGCGGGAGGTCTGATGACGCTGGCCGCCCCCACCACGCCGATCGAAACCACTGCGAAGTCGCCGCTCGGCAGTGCCGTGCCGATCACTCGCAAACCGTTCGTGCCGTCGCCGCTCAACAGGCGCCGCTGGCAGAATTTCAAGGCGAACCGGCGCGGCTATTGGTCGTTCTGGATCTTCCTGATCCTATTTGTGGTGTCGCTGTTCGCCGAGCTGATCGCCAATGATCGGCCGTTCCTGATCAAATATGACGGCCACCTTTATTGGCCGTCCGTCGTCACCTATTCGGAAACCACTTTCGGCGGCGACTTCGAAACCGCGGCCGACTATCGCGATCCCTATTTGCAGAAGCTGATCAGGGACAAGGGCGGCAGCATCGTCTGGCCGCTGATCCGCTATTCCTACGACACCCACAATCTCGATCTGCCGACGCCGGCGCCGTCGCGGCCGACCTGGATGTTGACGGAAGCGCAGTGCAAGCCCGTCGTCGAGAAGAAAGGCCTCAAGAGCTGCCGCGATCTCGAATACAACTGGCTCGGCACCGACGATCAGGGCCGCGACGTGGTGGCGCGGCTGATCTACGGCTTCCGCATCTCAGTGCTGTTCGGCCTCTGCCTGACCATCGTCTCCTCCATCGTCGGCATCGCGGCCGGCGCGGTGCAGGGCTATTTCGGCGGCTGGATCGACCTGTTGTTCCAGCGTTTCATCGAGATATGGACTGCGATCCCTTCGCTCTATCTGCTGCTGATCTTGTCGTCGGTGCTGGTGCCCGGCTTCTTCGTGCTTCTCGGCATCCTGTTGTTATTTTCCTGGGTGTCGCTGGTCGGACTCGTGCGCGCGGAATTCCTGCGCGGGCGCAATTTCGAGTATATCCAGGCGGCGCGGGCGCTCGGCGTGTCGAACAAGGTCATCATGTTCCGGCATCTGTTGCCGAACGCGATGGTCGCGACCATGACGTTCCTGCCGTTCATCGTGTCGAGTTCGGTGATGACGCTGACGGCGCTCGATTTCCTGGGGTTCGGACTGCCGCCCGGCTCGCCGTCGCTCGGCGAGTTGCTGTCGCAGGGCAAGTCCAACGTGCAGGCGCCGTGGCTCGGTTTTTCCGGCTTCTTCTCGGTCGCGATCATGCTGTCGCTTTTGATCTTCATCGGCGAGGCCGTGCGCGACGCATTCGATCCGCGCAAGACGTTCAGGTAAGCCAATGGACGCGATCAACCAGCCTTTGCTCAGCGTGCGCGACCTCTCGGTGGCCTTCCACCAGGGGGGCGCCACCACGCTCGCGGTCGACAAGGTCTCGTTCCAGATCAAGCGCGGCGAGTGCCTGGCGCTGGTCGGCGAGTCCGGCTCCGGCAAGTCGGTCAGCGCGCTCTCGATTCTCAAGCTCTTGCCCTATCCAAATGCCTCGCATCCCTCGGGCAGCATCCACTTCAAGGGCCAGGAACTGATCGACCGGTCGGAGCAGGAGATGCGGGAGATTCGCGGCAGCGACATCTCGATCATCTTCCAGGAGCCGATGACCTCGCTCAACCCGCTGCATACGATCGAGGCGCAGATCGGCGAGATCATTCAGCTGCACAATCCGACCAGCAATGCCGAGGCGCGCAGGCGGACGCTGGAATTGCTCACGCAGGTCGGCATTCCCGAGCCTGAAACGCGGCTGAAGAGCTATCCGCACCAGCTCTCCGGCGGCCAGCGCCAGCGCGTGATGATCGCGATGGCGCTCGCCAACGAGCCGGACCTCCTGATCGCGGACGAGCCGACCACGGCGCTCGACGTTACCGTGCAGGCGCAGATCCTGACGCTGCTCGCAGAGATCCGCGGCCGGCTCGGCATGAGCCTGCTCTTCATCACCCACGATCTCGGCATCGTGCGCCGCATCGCCGACCAGGTCTGCGTCATGAAGGGGGGCGAGATCGTCGAGCAGGGGCCGGTCGAGCACGTCTTCAAGACCCCGAAGCATCCCTATACGCGCGACCTGCTCGCCGCGGAGCCGAAGCCAGATCCGGCGCCGCCGCAGCCGGATGCCCCGGTGGTGATGTCCGCCGACGACCTAAAGGTCTGGTTCCCGATCAAGCGGGGGCTGATGCGTAAGACGGTCGGCCACATCAAGGCGGTCGACGGCGTCAGCATCGCCGTGCGCAAGGGCGAGACGCTCGGCGTTGTCGGCGAGTCCGGCTCGGGCAAGACCACGCTGGGGCTCGCATTGCTGCGGCTGATCTCCTCGAACGGACGCATTGTGTTCCTGGGAAAAGATATCCAGGGCCTGCGCTTCAAGGAGATGCGGCCGTTCCGGCGCGACATGCAGATCGTGTTCCAGGATCCGTTCGGCTCGCTCAGCCCGCGCATGTCGGTCGCCGACATCGTCGCCGAAGGCCTCACCGTGCATCAGCCGCAGCTCTCGCGAGGCGAGCGGGAGGAGCGCGTCGTCAAGGCGCTCGAGGACGTCGGACTGAAACCGGATACTCGCCACCGTTATCCGCATGAATTCTCCGGCGGCCAGCGCCAGCGCATCAGCATCGCGCGGGCGGTGGTGCTGGAGCCGGATTTCGTCGTCCTGGACGAGCCGACCAGTGCGCTCGACATGCTGATTCAGGCGCAGATGGTCGATCTGCTGCGTGAATTGCAGCGCCGGCGCGATCTCACTTACATGTTCATCTCGCACGATCTGCGCGTCGTCGCCTCGCTCGCCAGCCATCTGATCGTGATGCGTGGCGGCAAGGTGGTCGAGGAAGGTCAGGCCGCCGAGCTCTTCAAGAACCCGAAGACGGATTACACGCGCGCGCTGTTTGCGGCGGCGTTCCGGCTGGAGACGGCGGAGAACGGGTCCGCGGCGACGTAGCCTCCGTCAGAGCCGCTTGATCGCGGCGACCTCGCTGCCGGCTTGCTTGATCCTTGCGATTGCCGGCTCGATCGGCTCGATCACCGTTGCCATGTGATGCGCATTGGCGTGAACCATGGTGCTGCCATCGCGGACGATGGCGACATGACCTTTCCAGAAAATGAGATCGCCGCGCAGCAAGCTGCTTTGCTCATGGGGCTCCAGCGCGCGGCCGAGGCCGGCCTGCTGCATGTCGCTGTCGCGCGGGCAGCCGATGCCCGCCGATGTCAGCGACATCTGGACCAGGCCGGAGCAATCGACGCCAAGGCTGCTCTTGCCACCCCAGAGATAGGGCGTGCCGACGAAACGCTCGGCGACTGCGACGAAATCCGGCTCGCAATGACCAAGCGGGGCGAGATGGGCCTTCGGCAGATAGTGTCCGTCGCGTGTCACGGCGAAGCTGCCGTCCTCGCGTGCAACCGCGATCTTCGATCCCATCACCAGCGTGTCTGCTGGCCGCAGCTTGATCGAGGGACCGGGGAAGGCAAAGGTTCGTAAAGCACTGACCATATGGGTCGGCGCGGCCGCGGGCTTCATGAGCGCTGCGTCCGGCAGCCAGCCGACATAGCCGTCACCTGAAAGTTGACCCCATGCCCAGCCTTCGCCGTTGCGGTCGTAAACCGTGACGCCCTCGCCGCGCAACGCTTGTGTCATTAGCATCGCGTTCGACGACGGCTGCTCGCGCACGGGCGCGATCGCCGCGATGATCTCGAATTCCTCGCCCGTGACGAAACGATCCGCCTGCACCTTGCTTTCGAGGTATTTCGCGGCGATGTCGCCGCGCGACGGTGTCAGCCTTGGATCGTATCTTGGATCGTGACTTGGATCGTGGCTTAGATCGTGTTCTGGATCACGCATAGCGCTCGCTCAGCAATGTGTAGATCGCGCGCGCGGCCTGGCACTCGCCGCCCTCGGGGCGTGCGGGCTTCGCCGACGGCGTCCAGCCGTAGATGTCGACATGCAGCCAGCTCCTGGCATGCTCGACGAAGCGTTGCAGGAACAGCGCGCAAATGATCGAGCCGGCAAAGCCGCCTGATGGTGCGTTGGTGATAGTGGCGGTCTTGGAATCCAGCCACGCATCGTAAGGCGGCCACAGTGGCATGCGCCACAACGGATCGTTCTCCCTCGCCGCGCATCGTGCGACGTCAGCGGCAAGCGTCTCATCATTGGTGTAAAAGGGCGGTAAATCCGGCCCCAGCGCGACGCGTGCCGCTCCCGTCAACGTGCCGAGATCGATCAGCAGGTCCGGCTTTTCCTCGTCCGCAAGCGCCAGCGCGTCGGCGAGCACCAGCCGCCCCTCTGCGTCCGTATTGCCGATCTCGACCGTGATGCCCTTGCGCGAGGTGAAGATGTCGAGCGGGCGGAAGGCATTGCCCGCGACCGCGTTCTCCACGGCCGGAATCAGCACGCGCAGTCGCACCTTCAGCTTCGCATCCATCACCATGCGCGCCAGCGCCAGCACGTTGGCGGCGCCGCCCATGTCCTTCTTCATGATCAGCATGCCGCTCGGAGGCTTCAAGTCGAGCCCGCCGGTGTCAAAGCAGACGCCCTTGCCGACCAGCGTCACCTTGGGATGAGCCGGGTCGCCCCAGCCAATGTCGATCAGCCGCGGCGCGCGGCTAGATGCCATGCCGACGGCGTGGATCAGTGGAAAATTCGTCTTTAAGTCGTCACCGATGGTGCAGGCAAAGCTTGCGCCGAATTCGGCGGCGAGATCCTGCGCGGCTGCGGCCAGCTCCTCCGGCCCCATGTCGTTGGCCGGCGTGTTGATGAGGTCGCGCGCCAGCATTGCGGCGTCCGCCATGCGATTGATGTCGGTCGCGTCGACGCCGTCGGGGGGAACGAGGCTGACCTCGGGGCGATCGGCCTTGCGGTACCGGGCGAAGCGGTAGCTGCCGAGCGCGAAGGCGAGTGCGGCGAGCCGTGCATCCTGCGGTGCATTGGCGAAGCGATAGATGCCCGGCGGCAGGAGGCCGGGCAGGGCGCCCGGTCGGAACAGGTCGCGCGATTTTGCACCCTCGTCCTCGAGCCCGAACAGCACTTGCGCGATCGCGCCATCGGGCGCGGGCAGCGCGAGATAGCCGCCCGGCTTTGCGGTGAAGGCGCTCGCGGTGGCGAACTGGCGTTGCGCCGCCGGTAGCCCCTCGGCGACCTGATCCCAGCTCGACTTGGTGACGAAGGTGATCGGGATGGCGGTAGGCGACGTCTCGAAGACAGAAGGCATTGGCGGGTCCGGATCGTCAGATCGAGCGGGTCATACGAACGGACGAGATTTCGCAGAGTTTTGCCGCCGCCGCAATCAGCTTTGCTGCCACCGTTCGGCGGTCCGCTACTCGCAGCAAAGGGGCCATGCTAGGTTCCGGCAACGGCCGTCAGGTGTGCAGATCTCCGGCGGCCGACGACAAAGCCGGCCGGGAGGAAATGCAATGGAATTTGTGTGGAGCGTGGTCACCTTCATCGGGCAGGCGGTCGAGGCGATTTTTGGCTATGTCGAGCATCATCATTGGATATTCGCGTTCCTTGCCGGCGGTTACGTCTTCTATCTCCACGACCGCTCCGTTCACGCGCGGTTCGATGCATTGGACAAGCGCATTGATGAAATTCGCAAGAGGCTCGCTATCGAATATTGATCGGGTGAGCGAAACCATCATCGGGCGAGCCCCGTCTCATGCCGAGGACACGATCCACGCGAGCGGCCGCAGGGCTTTACTAGCGCTGCGGTTGTGGCATTATTGCCCAATATTTTAGATTGTGTCGTACGGTTCTGCACGGAGTGCAACAACAGGGGATGGGGTCAATTCTTACCCGGCTCATCATGGCCCGGGCTGATTGATACCGGACTGAACCTGATCGTCGAAGGCATTTCTCTCATCGTTTGCGCGGCGCGGCATTCGCAAATAAGCGACGCAAAATGGATAGATCGTTCGTCATCGTACAGATTTCCGACCTGCATCTGGACGGGTCTGGTCGACTGCTTGCGACCATCGAGACGCTCAATGCCGCAATTCGCGAGAGGATGGCGGACTTCGCGGATGTTCCCGATCGCATCCTGCTGATCACCGGCGATATCGTGGACGACCCGGCGCCGCCTGCGCTCGACGAAGCGATCGCCGTCATTGCGTCCTTCCGGCAGACCGGGCTGTTCACCGACATCCAGGCAATTGCCGGCAATCACGACGTCAAGCGACCGAGCCAGCGTGCAGGTCGCCACGATGTTTATGATTACCTGCATTTGCCGCGGACCTCGAAGAGCGTCTACTACCGTCAGGCCGGCCTCGATCTGGTGCTGCTGGATTCCAACCGCGCGAGCCTCACGACGCTCGTGAGCGGCAACGTCGACCAGAGCGCCTATAGCGCCATGGTTTCGGATTCCGCGCGGCTGAGCGTCAAGCTCGCGGGCAGCCTCGGGTCGGGCGGCCGCGCCGATTATGCCGAGCCGGTGGAAAACCTCGTGCGCGTGCTGGCGCTGCACCATCATCCACTGCCGCAGGCGACCGGAGAAGGAAAGCGGTTTCTCGGCGTGCCCGACGAGCCGCTGATGTATCTCGCCGCGCCCGCGACCTTCCTCGAAGCGGCGACATCGCTCAATGTCGATCTGGTCCTGCACGGACACCGGCATGTCGAAGGGCTGACGCGTTATTCGATTCCCGATCCGCGCGCCACGTCGAGCGAGAGCGCTGAAGCATTCTGGCGCACGATCTACGTCCTGTCCTGTCCGTCATCGACCGGGCAGGCCGGTGACGATGCCGGCTTCAACGTCATCCATTTCGGCCCGATGTCCGACCCGATGTCCCATGGCGGCCGCACAGAGTATCGCTTCGCGATCGCCCGCTACTCACGTCCGCGCAAGGATGGTGTCTTCAGGCCGCTCGATTCCAACCTGCCGCACGGCGTCGTCAGACTGCCGGCCGGACGGGATTTTTCCCGAGATCCGGCCGTCCAATCGGGCATCGAGATCGACGCATGCACCACGCTGAAACGGAATCAGGTCGCAGCATTCGCGCGCCGGCTCCTGCTGCGCCGCGCCTTCTATGCCGACGACGAGGTGGATTGGGCCAATTTGCTCCACGTCTATCTCGTGACCTCTCATGTCTGGGCCGATCTGGAAAGCAAGTTCTCGAGATCCGCACGCAAGCATGATGTCGAGGCCGCGGTGACGTCACTACTGCGCCGACTGATCGAGCAATCTGCAAATGTGCTCGGCATCGACGACGTTCAGCTCGACGAGCTCCGCGCGAGGCGTCTGGTCAATCGTGACGATCTTCGACGCGAATTGCCGAGGGTCGTGCGTCCGGGCATCGATGTCGCGATCGAGACGCGGCAACGACTGCAATTGCTGCGGGACCTGAACGAGCAGGCGAAGGCGCTCGGCCTCGATGCGGGTCTCGGCGGCGAGGTGCCGCCGCAGGCGCCGCAGTGACGGGCCCGGGCCGGGAGCATTAACCGGCCGTTAGGGTTAACAGTCTATTGCTGGCGCGTTCGGCTCGATCAATCGGCTCGAGAGTCAAAGCGTCATGCGTCAACGGTTCAGTCGTGAACGGTTAAGTCTTGCCCGGCTTCTTGCGTCCACCTCGCTGGTCGCAGCGGTGGCCATGGGTCTCGGCGGCTGCACGGCGATGTCGAAACTCTCCGACGTCACGGGCTCGGTCGGGCCGCGGGCGGAAGCCGCTCCCACCGATCCCGCGCGCGCTGCTGAAGTCTATGGCGAGCGCTATCGTGCCAATCCCAAGGACGCCGACGCGGCGCTCGCCTACGGCCAGGCCCTGCGCGCCAACGGCCAGCGCGCCCAGGCTGCCGCCGTGCTCGAGCAGGCGACCATCGCCAATCCCGGCAACAAGGCGCTGATGGCCCAATACGGCCGCGCGCTCTCCGACAACGGCAATTTCCAGCAAGCCTTCGACGTGCTGTCGAAGGCGCATTCGCCCGATAACCCGGATTGGCGCCTGCTCTCGGTGCAGGGTACCGCGCTCGATCAGATGGGGCGTCACGAGGAAGCGCGCTCCTACTATGCGAGTGCGCTCAAGATCGCGCCTGGCGATCCCGGCGTGCTCTCCAATCTCGGCCTGTCCTACATGTTGTCGAGAGATCTGCCGAAGGCCGAAGACGCGCTGCGCCAAGCCTATGCCTCGCCGCACGCAAGCGCGCGGGTGCGGCAGAATCTCGGTCTTGTCGTCGGTCTCCAGGGCCGCTTCGCCGAAGCCGAGACTATTGTGAAGGCGGACCTGCCGCCGGACCAGGCTACGGCCAATGTCGCCTATCTCAAGGAAATGTTGACCCGCAGCGACGTCCGGCGTGGTGCGCCGAAGCGGACGCCGGTCGCCTCGCTCGGCCTGCCCGACTGATCAGACGTGATCTTCCGATCTTGATCTTCCAATCTTGAAGGCATCCTCGGACCGTACGCGGTCCACGTCTAAGGTCATTGCATCTCGGTGACCTTGATGCCAGTCGGTCCAAGGATGACGACGAACAGCACCGGCAGGAAGAACAGGATCATCGGTACCGTCAGCTTCGGCGGCAGTGCCGCGGCCTTTTTCTCGGCTTCGTTCATGCGCATGTCGCGGTTTTCCTGCGCCATCACCCGCAAGGATTGGCCGAGCGGGGTGCCGTAACGCTCCGCCTGCTGGAGCGCGAGACATACCGACTTGACGCCCTCGAGCCCGGTGCGCCGCGCGAGGTTCTCGTAGGCGACCTTGCGATCCTGCAAATACGACAGCTCGGCCGTGGTCAGGGTGAACTCCTCCGATAGCGCGATCGACTGGCCCACGATTTCGACCGCGACCTTCCGGAACGCCATCTCGACCGACATGCCGGATTCGATGCAGATCAGGAGCAGGTCGAGCGCATCGGGAAAGGCGCGCTTGATCGAGAGTTGGCGCTTGGAGATCGCGTTCCTGAGGAACAGCATCGGCGCCTGGAGTCCGAGATAGGCCGCACCGACGCAGATGCCGATCTTGATCGGCATGGACTGCTGCATATGCGCGATCAGGAACACGTAGACGACCGAACCGACGAACAGCACGATCGGGGCAACCAGGCGGGCAAACAGGAAGGTGATGTAGGGCGCCTGGCCTCGATAGCCGGCCATGATGAGCTTGTCCCGCGCAGCTTCCTGCGCGAGCCATTTGGTCAGGTTGAAGTCATCGACGACCTTCGAGACGAGCTGCTTCGGCGTCTGGCGCAGCGAGACTTTTTCACTCTTGTGGAGGCGCTCGCGCTCGCGCTGCCGGATGCGCTCACGTTCGTTCGCCACCGCCTTCATGCGCTTGGAAAGGCCCTCGCCGGCGAACAGCGGCATCACCAGCGTATAGACGGTGGCGCTGGCGGCAATGGCCGCCAGCAGCATCGTCATGAAGTGGACGTCGTGAAGTTTCGCAACGAGGAACTCTACCATAAGACACCATCAGAAGTCGAAATTGATCATCTTCTTCATCACCATGATGCCGATCGACATCCAGACAACACAGCCGACCAGCATGAGCTGGCCGGTGGGATGAGTCCAAAGCATCGAGATGTATCCTGGCGTTGTGAGGTAGACGAGGAACATCACGATCGGCGGCAGCGAGCCGATGATGCCGGCCGAGGCCTTGGCTTCCATCGACATCGCCTGGATCTTCTCTTTCATCTTCTTGCGGTCGCGCAGCACCTTGGAAAGGTTGCCGAGCGCTTCGGAGAGGTTGCCGCCCGATTTCTGCTGGATGGAGATGACGATGCCGAAGAAATTGGCCTCGGGCAGCGGCATGCGATCGTAGAGCCGCGTGCAGGCCTCGCCGAGCGGCATGCCGATCGCCTGCGTCTCGATGATGGACAGAAACTCGGAGCGCAGCGGCTCTGGCGCGTCGGCGGCGACCACCTTGATCGATTCGAACAGCGGCAGGCCCGCCTTGATGCCGCGGACGATGACGTCGACGGCATCGGGCAAGGCGGCCAGGAACTTGTTTTCACGGCGCTTCTTCAGGAAGCCGAGCGCCCAGCGGGGCAGACCGAGGCCGCCGGCAAACGCGAAGCCGGCGGCACCGAGCAGGCCGCCGCCGATGAACAAGGCGACTGCGAACAGCACGCCCGCCACGACGGCGGACACGATCCAGAATTTCTGCGGCGCCCAATCGAGGCCGGCCTGCGACAGGCGGACACTGAGCGGTACGCTCTTCTCCTGCTGGCGCCGCGCCTCGAGATCCTTGAGCGAGGTTTCGACCTGCTCGCGGCGCGAGCGCTGCGTCTTCTCGGCGGCGCGGGCCGTGGGCGCCTCGGCCCGCGAGATCGAGGCGCGGCGGCTCTCGGCCTTCCGTTCCCCGGACAGCATTGGATAAAGGAAGACCCAGGCGAGGCCGCCGACGGTGGCGGTGGCAAGGAAGGCGAGGGCAAGGACTTGCATGTTCATGGCTGCGTTGACCTGCTCACGTCGTGGGCGCCACTTCCGCCGCGTCGAGCGCCGCGGCAAGGCGCTTCTCTTCGCCGTAATAGCGGGCGCGTTCCCAGAATTTCGGGCGGCCGATTCCGGTCGACCGGTGCCGGCCGATGATCTTGCCGTTGGCGTCCTCGCCGACCATGTCGTAGAGGAACACGTCCTGGGTGATGATGGTGTCGCCTTCCATGCCCATCACTTCGGTGATGTGGGTGATGCGGCGTGAACCGTCGCGCAGGCGCGCGGCCTGGACGATGACGTCGATCGAGGCGCAGATCATCTCGCGGATGGTGCGTGAAGGCAGGGAGAAGCCGCCCATCGTGATCATGGATTCGCAGCGCGATAGCGCCTCGCGCGGATTGTTGGCGTGCAGCGTGCCCATCGAGCCGTCATGGCCGGTGTTCATGGCCTGGAGCAGGTCGAACGCCTCGGGTCCGCGGACTTCGCCGACGATGATGCGCTCGGGACGCATACGCAGGCAGTTGCGCACCAGCTCGCGCATGGTGACCTGGCCCTCGCCCTCGATGTTGGGCGGGCGGGTTTCCAGTCGCACCACGTGCGGCTGCTGGAGCTGGAGTTCGGCGGCGTCCTCGCAGGTGATGACGCGCTCGTCGTGCTCGATGTAGTTGGTCAGGCAGTTGAGCAACGTGGTCTTGCCCGAGCCGGTACCGCCGGAGATCAGCACGTTGCAGCGGACGCGGCCGATGATCTGGAGGATTTCCGCGCCTTCCGGCGAGATTGCGCCGAACTTGACGAGCTGATCGAGCGTCAGCTTGTCCTTCTTGAACTTGCGGATCGTGAGCGTGGGGCCGTCGATTGACAGCGGGGGCACGATGGCGTTGACGCGGGAGCCGTCGGCCAGGCGGGCGTCGCAGATCGGCGAGGATTCGTCGACGCGCCGGCCGACCTGGCTGACGATACGCTGGCAGATGTTGAGGAGCTGCTGATTGTCGCGGAAGCGGATACCGGTGCGTTGGATCTTGCCGGCGACCTCGATGTAGACGGTGTCGGCGCCGTTGACCATAATGTCGGCGATGTCGTCGCGCGACAACAGCGGCTCCAGCGGACCGTAGCCGAGGACGTCGTTGCAGATGTCGTCGAGCAGCTCTTCCTGCTCGGCGATCGACATCACGATGTTCTTGATCGCGATGATCTCGTTGACGATGTCCCGGATTTCCTCGCGCGCGGACTCCGAATCGAGCTTGGCAAGCTGGGCGAGGTCGATGGCCTCGATCAGCGCGCCGAAGATGGTCGCCTTGACCTCGTAATAATTGTCCGAGCGGCGGGCTTCCATGGTCGGCGCAGGCTTCGCCGGGGCGAGCGGCGGCGAGGAGATTGCCGGCGGCGGCGGCACGCGCGACATGGCGGGCGCCGAAGCCTGGGCAGGCTCTGGCGACACGGCACCGGGCTTCGGGGCCCGGGCGTCGGCGTCTGTTCCGCTACGCTTACCGAACACTTAAAAACTCCATGCGGCGACCTATTTTCCCCGCAACTTGTCAATCAGGGGTGAAAGCAGGGACGACTTTTGCTTCTTCGTTTCGCTGCGGCCGGTCAGGCGCTGGGCGATCTGAAGGAACATCTCGATCGACTTATGGTTGGCCGAGATCTCCGCGATCATCTGGCCGTTATTGGCCGCCGAGCCGAAGATCTGCGGCTCGAACGGAATCGAGACGACCGGCTGGCTCTCGATCGCCTTGGCGAACTCCGCCGCGGCGATTTCGGGCCGTTTCGGCACGCCGACCTGGTTCAGGCAGTAGAGCGGCGGCCGGTCGTTGGGGCGCGCGGCCTTCAGGAGATCGAACAGGTTCTTGGTGTTGCGCAAATTGGCGAGGTCGGGCGCCGCCACGATCAGGATGTCGTCCGCTCCGATCAGGGCGCGTTTCGTCCAGCCCGACCATTGGTGCGGAACGTCGAGGACGATGCAGGGCATCGTGGAGCGCAACGTGTCGAACACGGAATCGAAGGCGTCGGCGCCGAAATCGTAGACCCGGTCGAGCGTCGCCGGCGCCGCCAGCAGACTGAGGTGGTCGGTGCATTTCGACAGAAGGCGGTCGACGAAGGCGGTGTCGACGCGATCGGGTGAGAATACCGCGTCGGCAATGCCCTGCGGTGGATCCTGGTTGTAGTCGAGTCCGGCCGTGCCGAAGGCGAGGTCGAGGTCGGCGACGACCGCGTCCATCGCGAGATCGCGGGCGATCGCCCAGGCGACATTGTGGGAGATGGTTGATGCGCCGACGCCGCCCTTGGCCCCGACCACGGCGATAATGCGGCCGACGGCCTTGGCTTCCGGCGCCGAGAACAGGTTGCAGATCGAGCGCACGACGTCGATCGCGCCGACCGGCGCGAGCACGTAGTCGCTGACGCCGCGGCGGACCAGCTCGCGGTAGAGCGTGACGTCGTTGATGCGGCCGATCACGACCACGCGGGTGCCGGCATCGCAGACGGTCGCGAGATGGTCGAGCCCGCCCAGGAGGTCGTTGCGGCCGTCGCTTTCGAGCACGATCACGTTCGGCGTGGGGGCCGAGCGGTAGGCTTCCACCGCAGCCGCCATTCCGCCCATCTGGATCTTCAGATGGGCCTTGCCGAGACGGCGATCTTCGCCGGCTGACTGCACGGCGGCCGCCGTTTCCACGGTCTCGCAGAAAGCCTGGACGGAAACGCGGGGCGCCGGCGCAATATGCTCCTCGACCGGTGGGAGCGATGCCTCGGACTGATCTTCTTGGGGCTGGCGAGCGTAGCTGATCATCTGCCGGTGTCGCTGAGTTTGGCCTTGTCGGCCTCAGGATAGGCGACCGCCGTCGGCATTCCCTTGCGATACTTCTCGAACGCGGCGGTCCGCCGCGGCGTGTAGGACGGCGTTTCGGGCCGCGGCTGCTCGAGATCCGACGGATTGTCGACCATCGCTGCGAGGTTGCGCTGATAGGCGCAGCCGTAATTGTAGTAGTCCTTGTTCTCGAACCAGCTCTTGTTCTTCATCGAAGGGCCGATATCTTCCGGCCACAGGCCGCAGGGACCCGCGACTGCGGCGATCTTGGAATAGGTGAGGCGGATCGGCGGCAGGAATCGCTTGTCGTCCGGCGTGTAAGAGCGGGCGTTGATGCCGCGCGGCGGAACGCCCGCCGCCGACAGCATTGCCTGGATTTCGCGCATGGTGTCCGCGACCGGACGCGCGTTGGGCGTGCCGGACGGTACGTCGATCCGGATCGCGCCGGTGCCTTCGTGCATCCAGGCCGACGCGACGCCCATCACGTCGGCGCGCTGGGCGGCGGTCAAGCCGCCGCGGGCATGGCCGACGAAGACGACGATGGAACGATTCTGCTCCTCGATCGCGATCGGATGGCGCTGCTTGTAGTCGTCGGGAATGGAGGCCGTGACCGCTTCGTCATGCTGGCAGCCGCCTAGGGCGAGCGCCATGCCGACGAGCGCGCCGCCGAGGTGGATGGCGCGCCTGCGAATCTGGGGTGGTCTAGTGATCTTCATGAAGTCCCCGTTCCGCCTCAGTCGGTGATGAAGCCGTAGGTGCCGCGGTAGTTCTTGGCCGGTTCGGTCCGGCCGGGCACGCCGTAGATGCGGTTGATGTTGCCGAGCAGTTCGGCCTGCGGATCAGCCGGTGCGGAGAAGCCATCATCCGGCCGCGACAGGTCCTTTTGCGCAACTGCGCGAACGATGTAGGGCGTCACGATCACGACCAGCTCGGTCGCGTTGTTGACGAAGTCGCGGCTACGGAACAGCGTGCCGAGGACCGGGAGCTGCATCAGACCTGGCAGTCCGCTGACCGCTTGCTTGGTCTGCTGCTGGATCAGGCCAGCCATCGCCATCGCGCCGCCTGAGGGAATTTCCAGCGAGGTTTCTGCGCGGCGGGTCTTGATCGAGGGCACCGTGAGCGAGTTGACCGAGGTCGAGGTCACGGCCTGGGACAGCGTGATCGCGTTTTCGTTCGAGAGCTCGGACACCTCGGTCATTACCCGCAGGCTGATCTTGCCCTCCGTGAGAACGACGGGGGTGAAGTTGAGCGAGATGCCGAACTTCTTGAAGCTGATCTGGGTGGTACAGACGTGCGTGGTGGGGTCGCACGCATAGCCCGCAGGCACCGGAAATTCACCGCCGGCAATGAACGTTGCCGATTCACCGGAGATCGCGGTCAGGTTCGGTTCGGCCAGCGTCCGGATCACGCCCGCGGTCTCCATCGCACGCAGCGTGGCCTGCACCGACGGGGCCGCGCCGAACTTCGTGGTCAGGTTATTGCCGTCGACGAGGTTGTGGCCAAGAGCCGTGAACGGATTGGAGTTGCTGAAGCTGACGACCGAGGTGCCGTAGCTGAGGTTGGCGGTGAGGTCGATTCCGAGCTGCTTGACGATGCTGCGCTGCACTTCCGCGACCGTCACCTTGAGCATGACCTGATCGCGGCCGCGGACCACGATCGAGTTCACGACCTTCTCGGGGCCGCCGGCGAGGCGCACGGCGAGGTCGTTGGCCTGCTGGGCTTCGGCCGGATTCGCGGCCGAGCCGGTCAAGATGATGCCGTCGCCTAGCCCGTCGATCTGGATGTCTGAGTTCGGCAGGACCTGCTTCAGCGCGGCCCGCACGCCGTTGAGGTCGCGCTTGACCGCGATGTCATAGGCCGCGATCTGCTGGCCGGCGGAATCGAAGAACACGATGTTGGTCTGCCCGATCGAGGCGCCAATGATGTAGGCACGCTGCGCCGAGCGGACGACCGCGTTGGCGATCTTCGGATCGGCGACAAGCACGTCCTTGATGTCGCGCGGAAGGTCGATCACGATCGACTTGCCGATGCCGAGCGAGAGGAATCGCGCGTTCATCTGACCGTCGGCCGCAGCCTGCGCCACAGGGCGATAGTCGGCGGCGACCACAGGGGTGAGCACCGGGTTGAGCGCGAGCGCGACGGCGGCCGAAAACGACAGGGCGCGGACCACCGGGGTTCGCATCGTCGCCAAATTCGCCCTGCATTTCATGTCGACAGTCCTCATCGTGCCTTCGCCGTCGAGCTTGGGATACCGTACCGAATGATCGAAATGCCCTCGCGCTTCTGTGCGGAGTCATCGAGCGTGATCTCGCTCAGCTTGACATCGACGATGCTGCGCAGCGCCAGCGACAGCGTGCCGCTCTGGCGTGCGGAGGAGAGCGTCGCAGTCTGCGCAGGATTGAGTTCGAGAGTGACGGTCTTGCCGACCACCGCGTTCTGGCCGTCCTTCTCCTTGGGAGCCTGGTCGATGGCCAGGACGCGGATATTGGCCAGGATGATCTCGGACGTGACGACATCGGGAGCGCCGCTGCTCTGGTCCGGGTTCTTGAGACGGCGCGTCAAAAGCACGTCGACGCGGTCGTTGGGCAGGATGAAGCCGCCTGCGCCGGTTTCCGGCGAGATCTCGGTCGAGATCGCCCGCATGCCGGTGGGCAGGATTGCCGCCATGAAGCCGGAGCCTTCGGCCTTGACCAGCTTCTGGTCCCGGATCGGCTCGCCCTGGATGAAGGGAGATCGTGCGATCGAGCCGGTGACCTGGGTTACCCCCTCGGGGCGCTCGTTGCGGCGGATGAAGGTGGCGCTGGCGGTCGCGGACGGCCAGGTCTGCCATTGCACGTCTTCCGGCTTGACGGTCTGGCCGAGGCCGATGTCGTTTTTCGCGACCAGGACGTCGACGGTGGGAAGCTGCGCGACCGGAGCAGGAGGCGGTGCAGAATTGTCCGAGCCGCTCGCCAGATACGCGGCGACACCGCCGGCGCAGATGGCGACCGTCAGGACGACAATGCGTGCCCTATTCATACGCTTCACTTTCCAACAAACGCCGCGACGCTGACGCCGCCGTAATCGGCAGTTGACCAGCTATTCGTCAAAGCATGGTTAATGAGGCGTATCTAAATCGCCTTAACGCCGGGTTTACCCGATGCGTTCAGCGCAATGCGAGGTGAGCGAGGTCGATCGCCTTCACCCATTCGGTCTCCGGGTAGACCATCAGCGCGCTCAGTGCGAGCGCGATGCCGTAGGGAATGCCGCTGTCCTTGGCGTGCAGCCGCGCGAGCCAGGTCTGGCCAGCGAGCCCGTAAGGCAGCGGCCACTGCCGGAACTGGAGCAGGAGCAGCGTCAGCGCCCCGCCGAACAGCGAGGCGTAGAGCAGGAAGTTCATCAGCTGTGCGAACCCGAACCAAAGCGCGACGGAGGCCGCCACCTTGGCATCGCCGCCACCGACCCAGCCCATCGCAAAACAGGTGAAGGCCACGACTAGGACGAGCGCGCCGGCGCCGACATGGCCCAGCATCTCGTAAGGTGCCATGCCACCGGCGAGAGCGAGCGCGAAAAAGCCGGCGACCAGCGCCAGCGATACGCGGTTGGAGATCGTCATCGTGAAGAGATCGCTTGCGGCGGCAAACGCCATCAGGGCCGGGAAGAGCAGAAGGCGCGCAAGGTCGAGGATCATGGGCTGCGTCTTGAGGCCTGGGTGTGCCGCGGAGCTGGCGTCGCCGGATTCTAGCCGGCAGTGCTAAACAAACCGAAAACGGCGGCGGCGGTCTTGAGGGGTAGAACCAGCCGAAGGCGTGCTCACCAGAGGGAGGCGATGCGTGCGGCGAGCGCGACGGTCGCAAGCAGCAGGGCCAGGCAGACCCAGTAAGCCGGCGAGCCGGTCTGCGCCGCCTCGGCCGCGTTCGCCGCGACCACGGCATCGGTTCTGTACTTGCTCAACGCCACTGGAACTCGCCGTCTTAAAAACAAAGGCCCCGGAAATCCGGGGCTTTTGCAGTCGTTGATCGATCGCCTACTTCAGCGAGCTGCTGATCGAGGTGAACTTGGCGTTCAGCGTGGTGCCGAGATTGTTGACGACGGTGATGATGGCCAGCGCGATGCCGGCGGCAATCAGACCGTATTCGATGGCGGTGGCGCCGGATTCATCTTTCGCGAAACGCGCAATCAGGTTCTTCATGAACAAAACTCCATCTGGGGTGGGATCGCCTCGTTCGGCGGTGTGCTTGACGCAACGACCATGAGATCCGAGCTCTTTCGGGAGAGTTAATTCGATCGGGCAAACGCGCTTGCCGCTGGCCAGAGTGAATTTCGCCTTAAGGCAGCCAGCTGCAATTCGTTCCGGTTCCGGATGTGCAGCAAGCGCAGCACCGGCTTCACCCTCCCTTAAATTTGGGGGAGTACGCGTAGGCGGGACCAGCAATTCGCAAGAGAGGCGACAATGTCGAGCCTGCCCATGGAAATCGCCCTGATGCTTGGCGAGACCATCGCGAAGGTGATCCCCGCGACCTTCGCGCTCGCGGTGGTCTTCACCGTGCTCGAGCATGTCTGGGCCTGCAATCCCGGCGTGCCGTGGTGGCGCAAGCGGGAGATCGTCACGGACATCTGCTACTGGTTTATCGTTCCGGTGTTCGCACGTGTCATGCGGATCGGCCTTCTGATCGTCGGTGCGAGCTTCGTCTTCAACATCCATGATGCCGACGGGCTCATCGCCTTCTACGACAATGGCCACGGCTCGCTGGCGCTATTGCCGCTCTGGGTCCAGGCCATGCTGTTCCTGGTGCTGTCCGATTTCATGCTGTACTGGCTGCACCGGTTGTTCCACGGCGGTGGGTTCTGGAAGTACCACGCGATCCACCACTCCTCGGAGGAGATCAGCTGGATTTCTGCGGCACGCTTCCATCCCGTCAATCTCGTGCTCGGTACCATCGCGGTCGACGTCGTGCTGCTGATGGCCGGCATTTCGCCGAACGCCATGGTCTGGCTCGCCCCGTTCACGACCTTCCATTCGGCCTTCGTGCACGCCAACCTGAACTGGACCTTCGGGCCGTTCAAATATGTGTTGGCGACGCCGGTGTTCCACCGTTGGCACCACACCGCGCTAGCAGAGGGCGGCGACACCAATTTTGCCGGCACGTTCCCGATCTGGGACTTGCTGTTCGGCACTTTCCGCATGCCCGAGGGGCAACTGCCGCAGGATTACGGCAAGGATGAAGCCACCATGCCGAAGGAAATCGGAGGGCAGCTTGCCTATCCGTTCCGCCGCTAGGTTCTCGAGAGCCGCGAACGCCAGTCCGTTCAAACAATAGTCCGAGAGTTTGCGGAACGTTCACGAATTGAGGGCAGGTTAGCCGGGTCGGGCACCGGCTCGGCTGTTATCTGATCGCTTCTGCCGGTTTGTGACGTCCCGGGGGTAAGAGTATGCGTAAACAACTGCTGCGCCGTCATGCGCGCGTCTGTCTTCTGGTTGCGACAGCGGTGCTGGCATCGCCGGCTGCCGTCATTGCCGAGTCCGCCGATACCATCGCCGTCAATGTCGACCAGGCCAAGCTGGTGCGGCTGCCTGGCAAGGTGGCAACCATCGTGGTCGGCAATCCCCTGATCGCCGACGTCACGCTCCAGCCCGGCGGCATGATCGTCGTCACCGGAAAGGGCTATGGCGCCACCAATTTCATCGCGCTCGACCGCGGCGGCGAGATCCTGGTCGACCGCCAGGTCCAGGTCGAAGGTCCGAGCGACCGGCTCGTTACCGTCTATCGCGGGATCGAACGCGAGTCCTACAGCTGCGCGCCGCTTTGCCAGCGCCGCGTGACGCTCGGCGACAGCGACACCTACTTCAACAGCACGATGAGCCAGGCCGGTTCGTTGAGCAGCTCGGCGAGCGGCAGTGCCGGTGCGGGCGCCAAGACGAACTGACTAAGGCGAACTGAGCAAGACGAACCAAGTAAGACGAACCAAGTAAGACCAACCAGCAAGTTTGATTGGCGGATTTGGGGGCAAGGATCGTCCCCGCCCGCCGCACGCGCGCGAGTTTCTCTTTCCGTGTCCTCGTCTCCCTGGTCCGGGTCGTTCGCGGTTAACGCGCTCTTAACGGCCCGGGCCGCCGGGTGCGGATCGCCTGAAACACTTAAACAATCAGTTTCCGCTATTGAACATGGCAGATGATTGCTGCTGCTGGGGAATTTGATGCCTTCGCCTGCACCTACGAGATTCAGGCTCCTCGCCACGTTGCGCCGGTTTCGTGGCAGCCGCCGCGGCTCCGCAGCCGTCGAGTTCGCGCTCGTTGCGCCGATGTTCTTTGCGTTGCTGTTCGCCATCATCGAGTCGGCGCTGATGTTCCTGGCGAGCCAGGTGCTCGAGAGTGCCTCGCAAAATTCTGCGCGCGTGTTGCTGACCGGGCAGGCGCAATTCCGGCACGCTCACGGCCTGCGCGGTCTCCGGCGTCAGCACACCCTGCTCGCAAACGACGTTCAAGGCTTACGTCTGCAGCCAGATCCCGGCGCTGTTTGATTGCACCAAGCTCTACGTCGACGTCGTGAGTACAAACTCGTTCGGAGCGCTGAGCCTCACCAATTATGGTGATTCCTGCAGCTTCAATCCAACCGGCGTGCAGTACAGTGCCGGGGCCGCCAACCAGGTCGTCGTGGTGCGGCTGTTCTATCAGTGGCCGCTCTTCGTCACTGGCCTTGGCTTCAACATGGGCTGCAACAACAAGCGGCTGCTGATTGCGACCGCGGCCTTCAAGAATGAACCCTTCTGAGACAGATGGATCCGAGCGGACAGATGCAGGCGATTGCGAATATCTGGAGGAATGCCCGTAACTCCGTGCGCGACTTCGTCGCCGACACGCGTGCGATCGCGGCGACCGAGTTCGCGGTCATCGTGCCGCTGATGCTGGTGATGTTCTTCGGGACCGTCGAATTTTCATCGGCCGTGGCGATCAATCGCAAAGTCACAATGATTGCACGGACTCTGTCCGATTTGACGTCGCAGTCGACATCGGTCGACGATGGCGACATGCAGGACACGTTCACGGCAAGCATATCGATGATCATGCCGTACGACGCTACGCTCGTGAACGGCACGGTCCTTCAGATCTATATCGACTCAAGCAAGGTCGCCAAGATTCAATGGAGCAAGTCCGCCACCATTGCCAACGGTGCGACGCAGGCCACGCTGACGGCTCCGCCCCCGACTCTGGTAGCTGGCACCACGGTCACCTCGATGATTCCGCCATCGCTCTTGATCGCGTCGACCTACCTTATCTTCAGTCAGGCGAGTTACGTCTACACGCCTTCTGTCAAATTCGTCCTGAAGACGGGCATCACGCTGAGCGATGTCTCCTACACGCGGCCGCGCCAGGTCACCTGCGTTCCTTACACGGGTGTAAAGTCGCCGTGCTGAAATACGAGAGCAGATCCTGGAATAAAAAAAGGCCGGGCATCGCGCCCGGCCTTTTCATTGATTGGTTCGCTCGAGCCGATCGGGGCCCGTAAGCGGTAGGCTCAGCCGGCGGAGCGGAGGTTGTCGGCTGCCGACTTGCCGGAACGGCGGTCGGCGACGATCTCGTAGGAGATCTTCTGACCTTCGCGCAGCGTGCCGAGGCCTGCACGCTCCACAGCGCTGATGTGAACGAACACGTCCTGGCCGCCATCGTCGGGCTGGATGAAGCCGAAGCCTTTGGTCGCGTTAAACCACTTCACGGTTCCCATGCTCATGGGGGTAGTCCCTTCTCAGATAACACAATGTCAGAGCCCGCTTGCGCGGACAGGTTAGATCGAATTTTTGGAAGGGTCGTCAGCGTGTCTGAACCGGCTGTACCGGTGGATGCTAATGTCGTCCGGCCGAAAATCGATTAAGTCATTTTATTGGAAACAGACACCCAAAACAATGCTGACGTGCACGATTTTTTGATCCGCCGTGATGGTCACGGCGGATCAGCATACACGTCGGAATTACAGGTCCGCGCTCGCGCGCTGGGCCCCCGCTAGCGGCGGCGGAACTGGCCGCCGCGCTGTCCGGGACGCGGAGGTCCGCCCATCCCGCTCGGACGTTCGTCCTTGTGGCGGAAAATCAGCCGGCCCTTTTCGAGGTCATAGGGCGACATCTCTACCGTCACGCGGTCGCCCGCCAGAGTCTTGATGCGGTTCTTCTTCATCTTGCCGGCGGTGTAGGCGACGATCTCGTGTCCGGCGTCGAGCTGCACGCGGTAGCGCGCGTCGGGGAGGATTTCGGTGACCAGTCCTTCGAACTGGATCAGCTCTTCCTTAGCCATGAATTTCTCCAGGTCGTGGACGGCTAGTGCGAATGGGGTTTGCGGTTCGGTTGGCCGTTCGGCCGACTCTCGCGGCGCAAAAAGGCAACGCCTTGTATCCCATCAGACGCCCCGGCGCTATGCGCGGAACGCTGTTCCGGACGGGCGTTTGGCGAAGAATGCGCCTTGCCTCCGGAGCGGCTGCGAGGAGCTGCCTTCGGGCCACTGCCGGGCCTTCCGTCGCCCTGCTTGGCGGCACTGTGGTGGCGCCCGTCCGCATGCCTTTCGTCGGCACGGCGACCGTCAGCGTGGCGTCCCTCACCATGCCTTGCGCCTTGCGGACGCTGGCCCGGGCGGCCCGGCCGACCCTGTCGTTGCTGCTGCGGGGGAGGGCCCGCATCGCGGCGGCCGGCGTCGGTGCGGCGATCCTCACGCGGCAGCGCCACTTTGATCAGCCGCTCGATGTCGCGGAGATAGGCGAGTTCCTCGCCGCCTGCGACCAGCGAGATCGCGGTGCCCTCGGCACCCGCGCGCGCGGTGCGCCCGATGCGGTGCACATAGGTCTCCGGCACGTTGGGCAGATCGAAATTGATGACGTGGGTGATGCCGTCGACATCGATGCCGCGGGCGGCGATATCGGTGGCGACCAGGGTACGGATCTCGCCGGTGCGGAACAGAGCGAGTGTCCGTTCGCGGTGGTTCTGCGACTTGTTGCCGTGGATGGCGCTGGCGGGGATGCCGGCCTTCTCGAGCGTCTTCACCACCTTGTCCGCGCCGTGTTTGGTGCGGGTGAAAACCAGCGCGCGGTTGACCTGCTCCTGCTTCAACAGCTGGGCGAGGAACGCCGGCTTGGCGGAGAAGTCGACCTGGATGATGCGCTGCTGGATGCGCTCCACGGTCGAGGAGACCGGGGTCACCGCGACGCGGGCGGGGTCGCGCAGCATGGCGTCGGCCAGCTCGGCGATGTCCTTCGGCATGGTGGCCGAGAAGAACAGCGTCTGCCGCTTGATCGGCAGCTTGGCGACGATTTTGCGGATGTCGTTGATGAAGCCCATGTCGAGCATGCGGTCCGCCTCGTCGAGCACGAGGAATTCGACGCTGCCAAGCTTCAGTCCGTTGCTCTGCACGAGGTCGAGCAAACGACCGGGGGTGGCGACCAGCACCTCGACGCCCTGCATCAGCGAGCGGACCTGACGGCCCATCGGCACGCCGCCGATGGCGAGCGTCGAGGACAGGCGGATGTGACGGCCATAGGCGTTGAAACTGTCGAGGATCTGGCCGGACAGTTCGCGGGTCGGCGACAGCACCAGGACGCGGGTCGTCTTCGGCTGCGGCTTGATGCGATTCTCGAGCAGGCGGTGCAGGATCGGCAGCGCGAAGGACGCGGTCTTGCCGGTTCCGGTTTGGGCGATGCCGACGACGTCGCGGCCGGTCAGCGCGGTCGGAATTGTCTGGGCTTGGATGGGGGTGGGGGTGACGTAGTTCTCTTCGGTGAGAGCACGGGCGATGGGCTCGGCGAGGCCGAAATCCTGAAACGAAGTCAAAAGATGGGTTCTTTCCATGTCAAAAGCGGGCGCCCGGCGCATTCGGCGCGGCGCGCGCAAAAGGGTGTCGAGTGGGACACCTGCGTGTTTGGGGTGTCGGATGGCTTGATGGGATGGGGCAAGCCAGACGCCCGTAAGGGCTTAAGAACACGCGGCTCGCAACGGTCTCCTGATTCGCAAGAGACCTCGACCTCATATGGAACATTGAGGCGGCGCTTTCAAGGCACGCCCCACAGAAACGGCGATCGCGGTGCAGAAATAGTTATGCCGGAAATTTAGCCAGAGTGACAAATTTGCTCAGAAAATAACCTGCCTGCCGCATTCGCATACATTAGAGTTGCTCAATGTTTAGGCGGCGCGGCCTGTGCGATACTTCGTTTTCTGTCAATTTCACCAGCAAAAACAATCGGTTGAAGGGTGTCTAATCCATGGCACAGTTCTTGCGAATCCGTTAATCGCAGGCGGCCGTTGGGGCCGCAGCGTTTTTCACGTCTGCGTCAGGGAGATGAGACACTCATGCATAGCAAATCCACTCACGATATAGCGGCGCCATTTAGCCGCCGTGGCGTTCTCGCCGCGACCGCCGGACTGATGCTTGGTCTGGCTTCCATTTCTGGTGCGAAAGCCGCGGACGACACCATCAAGGTCGGCGTGCTTCACTCCCTCTCCGGCACCATGGCCATCAGCGAAACCACGCTGAAGGACACCATCCTCTTCCTGATCGACGAGCAGAACAAGAAGGGCGGCGTCAACGGCAAGAAGCTCGAAGCCGTGGTCGTCGATCCCGCTTCGAACTGGCCGCTGTTCGCCGAGAAGGCGCGCGAGCTGATCACCAAGGACAAGGTCTCGGTCGTGTTCGGCTGCTGGACCTCGGTGTCGCGCAAGTCGGTGCTCCCGGTGTTCAAGGAGCTGAACAGCATCCTGTTCTACCCCGTGCAGTACGAGGGCGAGGAGAGCGAGCGCAACGTGTTCTACACCGGCGCCGCGCCGAACCAGCAGGCAATCCCCGCCGTCGACTATCTGATGAAGGACGAGAAGGTGAAGCGCTGGGTGCTCGCGGGCACCGACTACGTCTATCCGCGCACCACCAACAAGATCCTGGAAGCCTATCTGAAGTCCAAGGGTGTCGCCCAGGAAGACATCATGATCAACTACACGCCGTTCGGTCATTCCGACTGGCAGACGATCGTGGCCGACATCAAGAAGTTCGGCTCGGCCGGCAAGAAGACCGCTGTGGTCTCGACCATCAACGGCGACGCCAACGTTCCTTTCTACAAGGAGCTCGGCAACCAGGGCATCAAGGCGAAGGACATCCCGGTCGTCGCGTTCTCGGTGGGTGAGGAAGAACTCGCCGGCATCGACACCAAGCCGCTGCTCGGCCATCTCGCCGCCTGGAACTATTTCCAGTCGATCAAGTCGCCGGAGAACGAGAAGTTCATCAAGGCGTGGCAGACCTACACCAAGAATCCGAAGCGCGTGACCAACGATCCGATGGAAGCGCACGTGATCGGCTTCGACATGTGGATCAAGGCGGTCGAGAAGGTGAAGTCGACCGATCCGGACAAGGTGATCGATGCGCTCCCCGGCATCGAAGCCAAGAACCTGACCGGCGGCACCTCCAAGATGCTTCCGAACCATCACATCACCAAGCCGGTGTTCATTGGCGAAATCAAAGCCAACGGCCAGTTCGACGTGGTGTGGAAGACCCCGGGTCTTGTCGCGGGCGACGCCTGGTCGAAGGAGCTCGACGGCTCCAAGGACCTGGTCGGCGACTGGGTCGGCAAGAAGTGCGGTAACTTCAACACCAAAACCAACAAGTGCCTCGGTTCGGGCTCCTGATCCGGATCTGACGCTCCATTGCACGATCGGAGAAGGCGGCGATCCCGCCGCCTTCTCCACCCTTTTCTGCCGGGGTCTTTCACAGTGCCAGCCAATTTGTCCGCCCGCCTCTGTTCGCTCCTGCTCTCGTTCTTCCTGATCGCGTTCGCACTGCCGGCCTTGGCCGGCCCGTTCGAGGATGCGGTCGCCAAATTCGCCAACGACGATTATTCCGACACGGAGGAGGCGATCGGCGTGGTCGCAAGCAGCGGCAATACGCTGGCCTTTCCGATCATCAGCGCGCTCCAGGACGGCCGGCTCATGGCCGACCCTGATAGCAAGAAGGTTTACGTCAGCGGCACCGACGGCAAGTCGATCGATGCCACGACCGGTCAGGCCGTGGCCAGCGTGCCCGACAGTGCGAGCGCGGTCCGCCTCAACAACCGCCTTCGCCGCAGCGTCGATGCGGCGATCGGCAGCCTGACGCTGCAGTCACCCGACATCGGAGCGCGGCTCCAGGCCGCGCAATCCGTCTTCAAGTCGCATGAGGAGACGTCGCTCGAAGCGGTCGATGGCGCGCTCGCCAAGGAAACCAACCGATCCGTCAAGGCTGCGCTGGGCGACGCCCGCGCGGCGATCCTGTTGTTCAAGCCGGATGCCACCGAGCTCGAGAAGCTCGAAGCCGTTGCCACCATCAAGGCGCGCGGCGACCAGGAGGCGATGGCGCTGCTGACCGGCATGGGCGACCAGCCGGCCTCGGTGACCAAGGCTGCCGCGAGCGCAATCGGCTCGATCCAGAGTTCGCTCGCGGTCTGGTCGATGGTGCAGAATGCCTGGTACGGCCTCTCGCTCGGTTCGGTGCTGCTGCTTGCTGCGATCGGGCTTGCCATCACGTTCGGCGTGATGGGCGTCATCAACATGGCCCATGGCGAGATGGTGATGATCGGGGCCTACACCACCTTCGTGGTGCAGGAGGTGATCCGTACCCGCTATCCCGTCCTGTTCGACTATTCGCTGCTGATCGCCGTGCCGCTCGCCTTCCTGGTGGCCGGCGCGCTCGGCGTCGTGATCGAGCGCAGCATCATCCGCTTTCTCTATGGCCGTCCGCTGGAGACGCTGCTGGCGACCTGGGGCCTGTCGCTGGTGCTGCAGCAGGCCGTGCGCACCATGTTCGGCCCGACCAACCGCGAGGTCGGCAACCCCTCCTGGATGAGCGGCGCGTTTGAGATCGGCCAGATCACGGTCACCTATAACCGGCTCTGGATCCTTGTCTTCACGCTCGCGGTGTTCGTCATTCTGCTCGCGATGCTGCGCTACACGGCACTCGGGCTCGAGATGCGCGCGGTGACACAGAACCGGCGCATGGCGGCTTCGATGGGCATCGCCACTTCGCGGGTCGACGCGCTGACTTTTGGTCTCGGCTCGGGCATTGCGGGCATCGCCGGCGTGGCGCTGTCGCAGATCGACAATGTCAGCCCCAATCTCGGCCAGAGCTACATCATCGACAGCTTCATGGTCGTGGTGTTCGGTGGCGTCGGCAATCTCTGGGGCACGCTGGTCGGCGCCTTCACGCTCGGCATCGCCAACAAATTCCTGGAGCCGGTCGCCGGCGCCGTGCTCGGCAAGATCGCCATCCTCGTTCTCATCATCCTGTTCATTCAAAAACGGCCGCGCGGCCTGTTCGCGCTCAAGGGCCGCGCGGTGGAAGCATGACCCCTCACATGCTGACGCGATCGCTGGACCGCGGCGCGACCATCTTCCTTGCCATCGTCGTGGCCTGCGGCATCCTCATCCCGCTCTCCAACCTGCTGCTGCCCGCAGGTTCGTTCCTGCAAGTGCCGACCTATCTCGTCGCGCTCTGGGGCAAATATGTCTGCTACGCGATCCTGGCGCTCTCGATCGACCTGATCTGGGGCTATTGCGGCATCCTCTCGCTCGGTCACGGTGCCTTCTTCGCGCTCGGCGGCTACGCGATGGGCATGTACCTGATGCGGCAGATCGGCAGCCGCGGCGTCTACGGCAATCCGATTCTGCCGGACTTCATGGTGTTCCTGAACTATTCGAAGCTGCCCTGGTACTGGTACGGCTTTGACATGTTCTGGTTTGCCGCGCTGATGGTGCTGATCGTGCCGGGCCTGCTCGCCTTTTCCTTCGGCTGGCTCGCCTTCCGCTCGCGCGTCACTGGCGTGTATCTGTCAATCATCACCCAGGCGATGACCTATGCACTGCTGCTCGCCTTTTTCCGCAACGATTTCGGCTTCGGCGGCAACAACGGCATGACCGACTTCAAGGACATCTTGGGCTTCAACGTGCAGGCCGAGGGCACGCGTGCTGCGCTGTTCGCGCTGAGCTGCCTGGCGCTGATCGCCGGCTTTCTGATCTGCCGCGCCATCGTCTCGTCCAAGCTCGGCAAGGTGCTGATCGCCGTGCGCGATGCGGAATCGCGCACGCGCTTCCTCGGCTACCGGGTCGAATCCTACAAGCTGTTCGTGTTCACAGTGTCGGCCTGCATGGCCGGCGTCGCCGGCGCGCTCTATGTGCCGCAGGTCGGCATCATCAACCCGAGCGAATTCGCGCCGGGCAATTCGATCGAGGCCGTGATCTGGGTCGCGGTCGGCGGCCGCGGTACGCTGGTCGGCGCCGCGCTCGGCGCCGTCGTCGTCAACTACGCAAAGACGTTCTTCACCTCCGGCATGCTCGCGCCCTACTGGCTGTTCATGCTGGGTGCCATGTTCATCCTGGTAACGTTGCTGCTGCCTAAGGGCATCGTCGGCACTTTCAACGCCTGGTGGGACTCGTCGAAGGAAAGGCGCGACGCCGCGACCATTGCGAGCGCCGCGGCCGAAGACGGCGTCACCCAACCCAAAATGGCGGAGGAGGCGCAATGAACGTCATGGACACCCGCGCGACCTCCGCAATGCTGTATCTCGACGGTGTGCACGTCTCGTTCGACGGCTTCCACGCCATCAACAACCTCTCGTTGACGCTCGAGCCCGGCGAGATGCGCGCCATCATCGGCCCGAACGGCGCCGGCAAGACCACGATGATGGACATCATCACCGGAAAGACCAAGCCCGACGAAGGCACCGTGCTGTTCGACGGAGTCACCGATCTGACGCGACTGGACGAGACCCGCATCGCCGAGCTCGGCATCGGCCGTAAATTCCAGAAGCCGACCGTGTTCGAGAGCCAGACCGTGCAGGACAATTTGCTGCTCGCGCTCAATGTCGACCACAGCGTCAAGGGTACGCTGTTCTGGCGCGGCAGCCGGGCGGAGGCCGAGCAGATCGACAAGGTGCTGGAGACGATCCGCCTCACCGATGCCCGCAACCGTCTCGCCGGCAGCCTCAGCCACGGCCAGAAGCAGTGGCTCGAGATCGGCATGCTGCTCGCCCAGGATCCGAAACTACTGCTCGTCGACGAGCCCGTCGCCGGCATGACCGACGTCGAGACGCATCTCACCGCCGAGCTGCTCAAGGAAATCAACAAGACCCACACCGTGATGGTGGTCGAGCACGACATGACATTCGTGCGCGAGCTCGGCGTCAAGGTCACTTGCTTGCACGAGGGTACCGTGCTCGCGGAAGGCACCATCGACCAGGTCTCGTCCAACGAGCGGGTCATCGAAGTTTATCTGGGGCGCTGAGCGATGCTTGAGGTCAAGGACATCAACCTGTTCTACGGCGCGGCGCAGGCACTACGCGGCGTGTCGATTGCGGCCGAGCCCGGCAAGGTCACCTGCGTGCTCGGGCGCAACGGCGTCGGCAAGACCTCGCTCCTGCGTGCCATGGTCGGGCAGTACCCGATCTCCTCGGGCGCCATCGTGCTCGACGGCAACGATATCACGGGCCTGAAACCCTATGAGCGCGCGCGCAAGGGTATCGGCTTCGTGCCGCAGGGGCGCGAGATATTTCCGCTTCTGACGGTCGAGGAGAATCTCAAGACCGGCTTCGGGCCGCTCAGGCGCGAGGACAAGCACATTCCGGACGACGTGTACTCCCTGTTTCCGGTGCTGCAATCCATGCTCGGACGGCGTGGCGGCGATCTCTCCGGCGGCCAGCAGCAACAGCTCGCGATCGGGCGCGCGCTGGTGATGCGGCCGAAGCTGCTGCTGCTCGACGAGCCGACCGAGGGCATCCAGCCCTCGATCATCAAGGACATCGGCCGTGCCATCTCGTACCTGCGCAATCTCGGCAACATCGCCATCGTGCTGGTCGAACAATATCTCGACTTTGCCTGCGAACTCGGCGACAGTTTTGCGGTGATGGATCGCGGCGCGGTGAAGTTCACCTGCGACCGCTCCAATCTCGACGCGAGCGAAATCAGCCGCCAGATGGCGCTGTAGGCCATTCTGCCGCGACCGGCTGGGGGGCGGATGCGCAGCGACGTTCTAACGGCATCTTCGGTGTTCGACGCCAACCGTGCCCGCGGCGCGGTGCGCTTCGACGTCCACGCGCGCGACGGTGTGACACGTCGCGGGATATTGCATGAGTCCGGCTCCCTGCGCGTGCGCTTCCCTTCGCCGGAGGACGAGGGGCTCTCCGGCGTGTTCGTCAACACGGCCGGTGGTGTCGCCGGCGGCGATCGCTTCGACATCGAGATCGCTGCCGCAGATGGTTCGAAGCTGACGCTGACGACGGCGGCCGCGGAAAAGGTCTATCGCGCGCCCGGTCAGGCGGCGGAGCTCAATATCGCACTGAACGTTGCCGCAGGCGCACATCTCGGCTGGCTGCCGCAGGAGACGATCCTGTTCGACCGCGCGCGCGTGCGTCGTCGCTTCGACATAGACCTCGATGCGACTGCCTCGCTCCTGCTGTGCGAGATCGTGGTGTTCGGCCGTACCGCGATGGGCGAACGGATGGAGCAGGGTGAGTTCGTCGATCGCTGGCGGCTGCGTCGCGGCGGCAAGCTAGTGTTCGCCGAGACCGTCAGGCTCGACGGCAATATTGGCGCAAAGCTTGCGCGATCGGCGGTGGCCAGGGGCGGCGCTGCGATTGGCACGGCGCTGATCGTGCCCGGCGACGAGGCCCTGATCGAGCGCATCCGCGAGGCCTCGGAATCCTTCGCCAGCGAGGTCGGGATATCCGCCTGGAATGGCTTTGCAATGGCGCGGTTCTGTGCCCAAGATGCGGCGCGTCTGCGCGCAGACATGATGACCGTGCTGGCGCGCACCGGCGCGGCGCTGCCGCGGCTCTGGTTGAATTGACGAAGTGAACGGAAGAGATTTCGTATGAACCTGTCTCCTCGCGAAAAGGACAAGCTTCTGATCTCGATGGCGGCGATCGTGGCCCGCCGCCGGCTGGATCGCGGCGTCAAGCTCAACCATCCGGAGGCGATCGCGCTCATCTCCGATTTCATCCTCGAAGGCGCGCGGGATGGCCGCACCGTCGCCGAGTTGATGCAATCGGGTGCGCAGGTTCTCACCCGCGACCAGGTGATGCCGGGCATTCCCGAGATGATCCACGACATCCAGGTCGAGGCGACGTTTCCGGACGGGACCAAGCTCGTCACTGTGCACGAGCCGATCAGGTAGGAGCGAAGCATGATCCCCGGCGAACTCTTCATCCAGGACGGCGAGATCGAGCTCAACGCCGGCCGCAAGACGGTGACGCTGACGGTCGCCAACACCGGCGACCGCCCGATCCAGGTCGGCTCGCACTACCATTTCTTCGAGACCAACCCGGCCCTGAAGTTCGACCGCAAGAAGGCCCGCGGCATGCGCCTCGACATCGCCGCCGGCACCGCGGTCCGCTTCGAGCCCGGCCAGACCCGCGACGTCCAACTCGTCGCGGTGGCCGGCAAGAAGACCATCTACGGCTTCCGCGGCGACGTGATGGGGAAGCTGTGAATTCCACAGGAACGAGCGTGGCGCGGCATGGTTGAGGCGAAAACGGAGGACTTTGCCATGCTGTCACCTGTCCGCCTCGTCTCCGAAGCCGCCGAACTCGCCGCGCGCCGTCACAACGGCATGGCGCGCAAGGGCCGCGGTCATGAGCCTTACATCAACCACCTCGCCGAGGTCGCGAACCTGCTTGCGACCGCGACCGACGGCGCCGACGCCGAACTGGTTGCAGCCGGCTGGCTGCATGATGCGATCGAGGACACCGACACCACGCGCGAGGAGCTCGCGCAAAAATTCTCCGACCGTGTCGCGTCGCTTGTCGACGAGTGCACCGACGATATGAGCCTGTCGAAGCCGGAGCGGCGGCGGCGTCAGGTGCTCGACGCACCGAAAAAATCGGCTGGCGCCAGGCTGATCAAGATCGCCGACAAGATCAGCAATATCGGCGCGCGCGTACATTCGGATCCGACGGCCGAGGAACGTGACGATCTCGTCGATTATACCGACTGGGCCGAACAGGTTGTCGCTGGTTGCCGCGGCGGTAACTCTTGGCTCGATACGACCTTCGACGACATGGTGCTCACAGCGAGAACCTCTCTGTGAGCACCGATCCAGAATTCAAACGCAAACGGGGCTTGTGATGTCCGTCAAAATAAAGCGTTCCGTCTATGCCGACATGTTCGGCCCGACCACCGGCGACAAGGTGCGGCTGGCCGACACGGATCTCATCATCGAGGTCGAGAAGGACTTCACCAGCTACGGCGAGGAAGTGAAGTTCGGCGGCGGCAAGGTGATCCGCGACGGCATGGGCCAGTCGCAGGTCACCAACAGGCAGGGCGCGGCCGACACAGTCATCACCAATGCGCTGATCGTCGATCACTGGGGCATCGTGAAGGCCGACGTCGCGATCAAGGACGGCATGATCGCCGGCATCGGCAAGGCCGGCAATCCCGACATCCAGCCCGGTGTCACCATCATCATCGGCCCCGGCACGGACGTGATCGCGGGTGAAGGCAAGATCCTCACCGCGGGCGGCTTCGACAGCCACATCCATTTCATCTGTCCGCAGCAGATCGAGCACGCGCTGATGTCGGGCGTCACCTCGATGCTAGGGGGCGGCACCGGCCCCTCGCACGGCACGTTCGCCACCACCTGCACGCCGGGGCCGTGGCACATGGGGCGGATGATCCAATCGTTCGACGCATTCCCGGTCAATCTCGGCGTCTCCGGCAAGGGCAACGCCTCGCGGCCCGCCGCGCTGGTCGAGATGATCAAGGCCGGCGCCTGTGCGCTGAAGCTGCACGAAGACTGGGGCACCACGCCTGCCGCGATCGACAATTGCCTGTCGGTCGCCGACGACTACGACATCCAGGTGATGATCCACACCGACACGCTCAACGAATCCGGCTTCGTCGAGGATACGATCAAGGCGTTCAAAGGCCGCACCATCCACGCCTTCCACACCGAGGGCGCCGGCGGCGGTCACGCCCCCGATATCATCAAGGTCGCAGGGCTGAAGAACGTGCTGCCGTCCTCGACCAACCCGACGCGGCCCTTCACGCGCAACACCATCGACGAGCATCTGGACATGCTGATGGTGTGCCACCACCTCGATCCCTCGATCGCGGAAGACCTGGCGTTCGCCGAAAGCCGCATTCGCAAGGAGACCATCGCGGCCGAGGACATCCTGCATGATCTCGGCGCGCTCTCGATGATCTCCTCGGACTCCCAGGCCATGGGCCGCCTCGGCGAGGTCATCATCCGGACCTGGCAGACCGCTGACAAGATGAAGAAGCAGCGCGGTTCGCTGCCGCAGGACAAGGGCAAGGAGAACGACAATTTCCGCGTCAAGCGCTACATCGCCAAATACACGATCAATCCCGCGATCGCCCATGGCGTTTCGAAGCTGATCGGCTCGGTGGAGAAGGGCAAGCTCGCCGATCTCGTGCTGTGGTCGCCGGCCTTCTTCGGCGTCAAGCCGGATTGCGTCGTCAAGGGCGGCATGATCGTCGCCGCTCCCATGGGCGATCCCAACGCCTCGATCCCGACCCCGCAGCCGGTGCATTATCAGCCGATGTTCGGCGCCTTCGGCAAGGCGCGCACCGCGTCCTCGGTGGTGTTCACCTCGAAGGCCGCCATCACCGGCGGCCTCGCGCGTAAGCTCGGCATCGACAAGAAGCTCTATGCGGTCCAGAACACCCGCGGAAAAATCTCGAAGAAAAGCATGATCCACAACGACGCCACGCCCAATATCGAGGTCGATCCTGAGACCTATGAGGTCCGCGCCGACGGCGAGCTTTTGACCTGCGCCCCCGCCGAGGTGCTGCCGATGGCGCAGCGATATTTCATGTACTGAAATAGCGCCTCAACGCATGTCCCAGGACCATGTCCTGGTCGCATATCCGGGAGCGGCTTTTCCGGGTTTTGCGTTCGATCCCGCCTGGTCTAAGGTCCCGCCCGGTATCTGAAGCCCAGAAGAAAAGCCGGGAGGATTTCTCGTGATCTACGTCGTCGCCACCTTGACCATCAAGCCTGAAACGCGCGCCGAATTCATTGCAGCCGCCACCGCCTGCATCAAGGAGACGCGGAAAGAGCCCGGCAATATCGCCTATGATCTGCATGAGAGCGTCACCGATCCCGCCAAGATGGTGTTCGTCGAGCAGTGGGAGAATGCCGAGGCGCTGGTGCCGCATCGCGCCATGGAGCACATGAAGACGTTCGGCCGCGTCGCGGTGAAGTGTTTTACGGCGCCGCCGAAGATCGAAGTGATCACGCCCGAGAAGGTCGAGACACGGTAACGGGGTAAACGCGGATGATCCGGGCGACGCAGGTCAGGGGACAACACCGCTTCGCGGAAGCGCCGGCGGATACGGTCGTGCTCGATTTCGACGATCGGCACCGCCGCCGCATGGCAATGACGGGGACGCGGGGACTCGAGTTCCTGCTCGACCTGGAGAATGCCGTCGCGCTGCGCGGCGGCGATGCGCTGGTGTTGGAGGACGGCCGGCTGGTCGAGGTGGTCGCTGCGCCCGAGCCGCTGCTCGAGATCCGCGGCCACGATCCGCACCACCTTATTCGTGTCGGCTGGCATCTCGGCAATCGCCATCTGCCGACGCAGATCATGGCCAAGAGCCTGCGCATCCGCCGCGACCACGTCATCGAAGCCATGGTGAAGGGCCTCGGCGCGCGCGTGATCGAGATCGAGGCGCCGTTCGATCCCGAAGGCGGCGCCTATGCGGATGCCGGACATGCGCATGGACACGACGACCACGCGCATCACGATCACGGCCACGATGATCATCACGGTCATGATCACCATCATGATCATGCCGCACATGGCGACGGTCACGATCACCATCACCACCACGACGAGCATTGCGATCACCCGGACCATCACCACGGCCACAAGCATGCTCATGACCACAAATGAGCCGGTCGCGGCCCGCGACCTCGCGGAGTGCGAGGCGGCGGCGCTGTACCGGTTGATGACCTGGCTGTCGCCGGCGTTTCCCGTCGGGGGCTTTTCCTACTCCAGCGGCATCGAATGGGCGGTCGAAGCCGGTGACATCAACGACACCGCGTCGCTGGCGGACTGGCTCGATGCGATGCTTCGCGATGGCTCTGGCTTCTGCGATGCGACGTTTCTGGTCCACGCCTATCGCGCCACTGAAGCGGGCGAGGGCGACACCTTGGGCGATATCGCCGAGCTCGCCGCGGCCTTCGTGCCGTCGCGCGAGCGGCAGCTGGAGACGACATCGCAGGGCCGTGCCTTCATCGACATCGCCCGCGCCGCGTGGGATGCAGACGGGCTGGATGCGATGGTTGCGGCATGCCGTACGCCACTGGTCTATCCCGTTGCCGTTGGCGTGGTCGCTGCGATGCACGGCGTGCCGCTGGCGCCGACGCTGCACGCCTTCCTGCATGCGCTGGTCTCGAACTGGATTTCCGCGGCCAGCCGGCTCATTCCGCTCGGCCAGACCGACAGCCAGCGCGTGCTGGTGAGGCTGGAAGCCGCGGTTGCCGCGACGGCGAATCGTGCGCTGAATGCGACATTGGACGATGTCGGCGGCGCGACGTTCCGCGCCGACCTCGCCAGCGTGCGGCACGAGACGCAATATACGCGGCTGTTCAGATCTTGAGCGGGTTCGTCGCTTTCACTGTCGTCCTGGCGAAAGCCAGGACCCATAACCACGGGTGCGCGTGGTTATGCACAGATGTGGCTGCAGCGTGCCGTGACAATCGGATTCAGTGGTAACGGGTCCTGGCTTTCGCCAGGACGACGATAGGAAAAAAAGCAATGGCTACATCTCACGGCCCCTTGCGTGTCGGCATCGGCGGTCCGGTCGGATCGGGCAAGACTGCGCTGATGGACCTGCTCTGCAAGACCATGCGCGAGCGCTACGACATCGCCGCGATCACCAACGACATCTACACCAAATGGGATGCGGAATTCCTGGTACGCTCGGGCTCGCTGACGCCGGATCGCATTGCCGGGGTCGAGACCGGCGGCTGCCCGCACACCGCGATCCGCGAGGACGCCTCGATGAATCTCGCCGCGGTGGCGGATATGCGCGCCAAGTTTCCCGGACTCGATCTCGTGCTGATCGAATCCGGCGGTGATAACCTCGCTGCCACTTTTTCCCCGGAGCTCGCCGATCTCACCATTTACGTCATCGACGTGGCGGCCGGCGACAAGATCCCGTCCAAGGGCGGCCCCGGCATCACCCGGTCCGACCTCCTTGTCATCAACAAGATCGACTTGGCGCCCCATGTCGGCGCCTCCCTGGAAAAGATGGAGACGGACGCCAGGCGGATGCGCGGCGAGCGGCCGTTCGTCATGACCAACCTGAAAAAGAGCCAGGGGCTGGACCGCATCATCGGCTTCATTGAGGCCAAAGGCGGCTTGAAACGGGCCGGCTGACCGGCGCGACGACCTAACGCAGGCGTTTCCCCCGTTAACACCGTGGGCAGAGCCGTGTCCGCGGAACAAATTTCGGTCACGGCAATTGATTACCTCCGGTGCCCGGAGCAAATCCAACTCGGCCGGACCATCGGCGGGCCGATTTAAGCTTCTCAGGCGACCAAGTTGCGTACCGATGCCTCCTCCTTCATTATCTCGGCGATTGGGGTTCACCCTGTTTCGGCACGTGCCCGTTCGAGCGGCGTCCATATGCTCCGTATTTATTGCCGACCTCCTGCTTTCGCCTGAGTAGTCGCGTGGTCCGGCTGGGTTTCATCATCGGCTTCATTGCTCTTCTCGGGGCCTTGCTCTCCGGGCTTGCGGCTTATCGCGTCCACGACCAGGAGCTGGCGCTGGACCGGATCGCGCTGGCGCGCGCGATCGATGTCCATGCGAGCCTGGTCCAGGACCGGCTCACCGAGCGCGAACTGCTCGCGCGGGTTGCCTCCGGCCTGTTCCGGGCGCCGTCGGTGCTCAAGCCCAACATGCTCGAGCCGCTGCGCTCGGCCATCTACGCCTTCAAGACCGATTTCGTGGTGGCGGGCTGGGTCGCCCGCCTGAAGCCGAACGAGCTTGCCGCAGCACAAGCCGCGATCGCGAGCGCCGGCTTCCCCAATCCGCGAATCCGCAGCTATGAGGACAAGCCGATCGATCCGGCAGGTGTCACCCAGCCGATCGATGTGCTGATGGATCTCGAGCCGCGCAGCAACGAGACCAAGGGGCTGCCCGGCCGCAGTTACGACCAGGATCAGGTGCGCGGCGCCATGCTGGCGCGCGCCAGAGTGGAGAAGAGGTCGGTTGCCTCAGAACCGGTTGCCCTCCTGCGTGGCGACGGGTCGATCGGCATCATTGTGGCGGCTCCCGTCATCCCGGAGGGCGCGACGGAGCCGGCGGGCTTCATCACATTTTCCTATGAGCTCTCTTCCCTGATGCTGACCAACGACGACATGTCGTTGTTCGCGGTTGCGCTGAAGGATCCGCGCCGGGAGGGTGGCGAGTTGGTCGCCAACGATCAAGGCGTGGTCTCGGCCCGCCCGACAGCGGCCGATGGGCCGGCGCCGTCGGCGACGCGCACGGTGAGCTTCGGTGGTCGCGACTGGCAGCTCGGCTATTACGCCAAGACCAATTCGGCGCGCCGCGCCGAGCAGACTGCGATCATCGTGGCGGCGATCGGCCTTGCGATCACCGCGATGGTGTGCGGCCTGTTCGGCTATGTCGCCTACAACAATTTGCGGCTCAGCCGGGAAATCCAGGTCAGAATCGGCTTCGAGCGCCGGCTGACGGCTGTCATCGACGAGCTCAACCATCGGGTCAAAAACATCCTGGCGGTGATCCAGTCGATCGTGACCCGCACGCTGCGCCATGGCTCCGACATCGATGTCGCGCGCGAGCTCCTGATCGGCCGCATCCACGCCATGTCCAACGTCGTCTCGCTGCTCAGCGAGAGCCAGTGGCAGGGTGTCAAGCTGAAGGGCCTGTTCGAGGCGCGCGCCATCCCGCATGCCGACCGCATTGCCGTCACCGGTCCTGATATCGCAGTCAGCGCGCGCGCGGCGCAGAGTCTGTCGCTGCTGTTCTTCGAGCTCGCCTCGCACTCCGACGAGGGCCTGTCGCTTGTCGGCAAGCATCCGCACATCACTGCCAATTGGACGGTGACGAACGAGGGGTCCGGCGAGGTCTTCTATTTCCGCTGGGAGGAGTTCAACACCAGCGAAGCGACGCGCCGCCCCGATTCCGACTTCGGCCTGATCCTGCTCGACCGCGTCGCGCCCGAGGCGCTCGGCGGCACCGCCAAGCGCTATTTCACCGATGTCTCCTATGTCTACGAGCTGACCGCGCCGATGGAGACGGTCGAGGACATGACCGAGCGCGACCGCACCGACAAGCTGTCAGCACCGATCCGGCCTGCGCGGTAATTCGAGGCTAGCTCTTCGGCCGCAGCACGAGGTCAACCAGGGTCCGCGCGTAGGCCGGCGTGATCGGCGCGATGCCGAAGACGTAGCGGTAGAACAGGCTGCCATAGATCGCGTCGTAGAGATCCTGGGGCGGTGCTTCCGCCAGAATGCTGCCGTCGTTCTGGCCCGCGGCGATCATCTCGATCAGCGCGTCGCGGCGGAATTGCAGGTAGCGGGCGTAGAACAGCTCCGCCGAGCCGGTCTTGGAGATGCATTCGGAGATGACGGCGAGCTGGACCTTGCCGAACTCGCCCTGGAGGGCTTCGGCATAGGCGGCGGCATGGCGGCGTGCGCGCGCGGCGGGGCTGCCCGAGCTTGCATGCGGCAGCGGCAGCATCTGCGCGGCATGGTGAAGAAAGGCGTCGATCAGCAAGGCTTCGCGCGACGGCCACCATTTGTAGATCGTCATCTTGGAGACGCTGGAGTGGCGCGCGATCGCGTCAATGGTGGTGGCGGCAAGGCCGGTAGTGGCCATCAGCGCATAGGCGCTTTGGAGAATGGCGTTGGTGGTCTCGATCGACCTTGGCCGGCCGCGCCGGGGCGCGCCGTCGGCTCCCTCATCCCCGCCATTCGCCATCACCACGCCCGGCCTCCCCATGCAATCCGCTGCCGCTCCGCATAGCCCAGCCGTAATGGCCGGCCTAGGGGAATCGGAAGGTGCCGGGTTAGGCCTGTTGCCGCAAGGCCGCGGGCAGGTCCTGCCGCTTCGACCAGGCGATGTAATATGCGACCGCGGCCATCGCCGCGAAGCCGGCCAGGCTCACGGCAATCTGCATCACCACCAAATTGGCGCCGGTGATCAGGATGAGATGGCCGGCAAACGACAGGAACACGCCGACGCAGAACACCGCGAGCCATTCCTCGCCGCATCTGATCACCGCCTGAAGCGGCTTCAGTCGCAGGCCGGGATGATCGGCCGGGACGAAATATGTCGCGAGGAAAGCGAGCGCGAGGAAGTGGACCACGCGATAGGGGGCGAGGTCTTCCTTGTCGGTCGGCGTGATGGTGTTGAGCGCGATATCCGGCAAATAGGCCGCTAGCGTCGGCGAGTGTCGCATCAGCGTGATTGCCATCGCGAATACGAGATAGGCGCCTGCGAGCACGCGCAGCCAGGACAGGCCATGCAGCGCGCGGCCCGACGTGCCGGTCACGGCAAACCAGCCGCCCAGCACCATCAGCATCTGCCAGCAGAACGGGTTGAAGGTCCACTCCTGGTCCGGATAAACCCGGAAATTCCAGCCGAACCAGCGCGCCGCAACGTACAGCGCGACCGACGCCGCCAGCGTCAGGTTCGGACGCCGCAACAGCCCCCACAGCGCGAGTGGAAGGAGGGCCATCAGCGGGATCATCAGCTGAAGAAGATCGAGGTTCAGCGGCTCTTCCTGAAGCACCAGTCCGCGTATCAGGATCCGCAGCGGATGCTCGATGATGCCCGAGATGTTGTATTCGTTGATGATCTCGGGCGCCATCGATTGCGAGGCGACATAGGCGATGGCGTCGATGTAGATCACGAACAGGACGACATAGGCGGCGTAGAGCCGCCACATGCGCTGGAAGATGCGCGTCGCCGCGACGACGTAGCCGCGCTCCAGGGCGATCTTGCCGTGAATGATGGCCATGCCATAGCCGGCCACGAACACGAACAAGTCTGCGGCGCCGCTGAAGCCGAAATTGCGCAGCGTCAGCAAATTGACGACGTTGTTCGGGATGTGGTCGACGAAAACCGACCAGTTGGCGATACCGAGCGTCAAATAGAGCCGGGGGTCGTGTTGAAATGCGGCGAGGTTCGCCTGGACGGACGGTTTCATCGAAAAAATGGCTTTTGGAATCAGGGGCGCTGCTTTTAGCGGCAACCGCCTGCCTATCCGAGTAGCGTTTGCGTGATGGCGCAGGCAAACGGCGCGAAATTGGCGCGGGGCCGCCGGTGCCGATTGGATAGGCGCGTTCGCGGGACCCGTGACGAAATTTTCTAACCCGGTAGCTGCTACTCGGCAGGCTCAGCCGAGGCCTCGTCGGGTACGCCGGCGCGGCTCGCCATGAGTCCGAGGGCGACGCCGCCGATCGCCAGGATCGGCAACAGCCGCTTGATCCCGATGGCGCGAACGATCTGGAGACCGGTGGCGAGCAGCATGGGGTCCGCGAGCATGCTCGAGGCCGCCGATTTCGTGGCGCGCTCGGCCGCGATATGAGCTTGCTTGCGCAGCTGCCGTTTGTAGACCCAATAGCTCACCGCCGCGGTGAGGGTCAGCAGAAAGAAAATGCCCGCACCGGCGAGGCAGGCCTGCACCGGACCATATTTGTTGAGCACCGAAATGAATGCCGCCGCGCACAGGAAGCACGTGGTGATGAAGAGTGCGAACGCCGCGCCTGCTGCCAGCGAGGTCAGCCGCACAGTGGTGCCGGTGGATGCGCTGATCCCGTCGATGATGCGCTGAAACATGGTCTTGCTCCTCAGATCCCCACAAGCCGGCACCGGCGGCGCCGCTGCGCCACCGTCTCGATACCCGTTCGCGATCTCAGCGACGCCAGACCGCGCCGATCAGGAAGCCGATGCCGAGCGCAAGCCCGACGGTCGCGAGCGGCCGCTGCGTGATCGCGTCCTCCAGCGTCTCCTCGATCGAGCCGTAGGCCTCCTGTGCCGCGCCCATCATCGCGCTGCCGCGTTCCGACATGTCGTCGATCGCGGAATCCACGTTTTCGCGCGCTTGGCTATAGCCGCGGCGGGCTTGCTTGCTGGAGGAGTTGGCAAAAGTATTGAGCGCGTCGGTGATCTGATCAGTGAGGGCGGCGATATCGCTTTTCACGGCTGCTACATCCTTCTCGAGGCGTTCTCTGGTGGCTTTGTCGGTCCAGTCTCTCATCCCGGCTTCGGCATTGGTGGTGGACATCAGGGGCTCCGGGCTGTTGACGGTTGAGACAGCCGGGAAACGTTTCGTCGTGGTGTAAGTTCCGTTCACGGAAACCGGTCAGTCCTGCGGGAGCTGCGGCGAATCCTCAGGCAACAGATGCTCCTTCAGGATCAGGGCGACGATCAGCAGCGGCGACGACAGGAACGCGCCCATCGGGCCCCACAGCCAGGTCCAGAACGCCAGCGCCAGCAGCACCGCGAGCGCATTGAGCGCCAGCCGCCGGCCGATGATGGTCGGCGTGACGAAATGTCCCTCCAGGAAGGTGATGCCGCCAAAGGCGAGCGCCGCCATCAGGCCGCCGCTGACGGTCGGGAAGGTGACCAGCCCCACCACGACCAGAATGGCGAACATGGCCACCGGTCCGATGATCGGAATGAAATTGAGGGTGGCCGCCAGCGCGCCGAGGCCAGCCGGATTGGGCATTCCGGTGAGGGCGCAGACGATTCCGGCGGCGACGCCGACGCCGACGTTGATCAGGGTCACAGTCAAAAGGTAGTTGCCGAGATGGACCTCGATCTCGTTGAGGATGCGAAGCGTGCGCAGCCGTGCGTCGTGATCGCTGAAGGTCATGATCATTGCCCGTCGCAGGTCGCGCCAGCTGGCGATGAACAGGATCAGGGTGACGAAGAACAGCAGGAATTCGGTAAAGGTCGGTGACAGGAATTCAATCGTTGGCTGCACCCACTCGAATTTCGGCATCTGGAAGCTTGGCAATCCCTCCGAGCCGCCGAGCATCGTCTGCAGCTCTCGCCACAGCGCCAGCGGCCGGTCGAACACGTGGACCTTGTCTTTCAACTGCGCGCCGAGTTCGGGCAGGCGCGAGCTCCATTCCATCGCCGGCGAGGCGATCAGCGCGACGATGAAGCCGACCACGGCGGTCACCGCGAACACGATCAAGACGGCGGCAAGCCCGCGCGGCACTTTCCGGTACTCCAGAAAGGTCGCTGCCGGCGAGAGCATCGTGCCGGTGACGAACGCCATCACGACAGGCAAAAAGAACGCCTTTCCGACATAGAGCACCGCGACGATTGCGATGAGGAGCAGTCCGGCGAGCGAGAAGGCGACGAGTTCGGTGCGGCGGATCACCGGCGGGAGTTCGCCGTGGCTCTCGGGAAGCGGAGTGCCTTCGCCATTGCCGGGAGTCATACGTTCACTGGGAAGGACGCGCACAATACCTCTCCGGCACGGAGACTTCAGTCCTCGCGCCCATGACCAGGGGAGAACGTCCTCGCGCCCTGCGGGTTCCATCGCGGCTTCGCGAAGAAGCGCTCGCTTGACTCTGACGTCGCTGCTGCATCCCGCCGCGGAACTTGTAGCGGTTGGACCGCGTTGAACAAACCAGCGCATCACCCTGATGCAGGCATCCACACGGGGCAGCACATGACGAAGTTCTCTGCAGTCCGACGCCGCTTATCGCAGCGCCGCATCACCGCTTTTGCCTTTGCAACCGCTTTGCTGGCAGTGCCGTTCGGCGCCGCAAGCGCACAGACGCTGGGCTACACCTATCCGCAAGATCAGGCTTACCCGCAGGACCAGGGCTATTCGCAGGGTTATGCGAGCCCAAGCTATGCGAACCAGGGCTATGCGAACCAAGGCTATGCAAGTCAGAACGCGCAAGCGCCCGACGAGGATGCCGCGCTGCCAGATCGCCTGCGCAGGCAGATTGTCAGCTTCGACCGCAGCGAGCCGGCCGGCACCATCGTCATCGATACCAACAATACTTACCTTTACTATGTGCTCGGCCAGGGCCGCGCGATCCGTTATGGCGTCGGCGTCGGCCGCGAGGGCTTCACCTGGTCGGGCGTGCAGAGCGTCAGCCGCAAGGCGGAGTGGCCGGACTGGCATCCGCCGGCTGAGATGATCGCGCGCCAACCCTATCTGCCCCGCTTCGTCGCTGGTGGCCCCGGCAATCCGCTCGGCGCGCGTGCGATGTATCTCGGGTCGAGCGAATACCGCATCCATGGCACCAACGATCCCACCACGATCGGGAAGTTCGTTTCGTCCGGTTGCATCCGCATGACCAATGAGGATGTCACCGACCTGTTCGGCCGTGTCAATGTCGGCGCCAAGGTGGTCGTGCTACCGAAGAACGCGCCGCTGATGGCGAAAGGCAGTGATTCCGTGCGCAAGCGCCCAGCCGTGACCGCGCTGCCCTCAGGCCGGCAGGCGCTGAACATTTCGAATTCGGCCGTGAACTAAGGGTCGAGTGAGGTCACATGAAGAGACGTTCGATCGGCAAACTCGCCGGGGGCGCGGCGGCGTTCGTCGCCATTGCCTCCTTCGGCCTCGCGCTGACGCCATCCGCCCATGCGGAGGACTTTTTCTCGGCGCTGTTCGGCGGCTTCCGCGGACGGCCGGCGCCCGAGATTCGCATGCCTTTCCAGACCGATGACACGCCGCGCTACGACCCGCCGCGCCAGCGGGCCTCCTACGGTGGCGGCACGGCCTATTGCGTGCGCGGCTGCGACGGACGTTATTTCCCGGCGCAGGGAAACGATTCCGAGAGCAAGGCGCAATCCTGCAAGAGCTTCTGCCCGGCCTCGGAGACCTCGCTGGTCTATGGCGGCAACATCGACGACGCGACGACGGATAAGGGGAAATCCTATTCCGACCTGCCTAACGCGTTCCGCTATCGCAATGAGATTGTCGCAGGCTGTACCTGCAACGGCAAGGATCCGGTCGGGCTCGCTCAGGTCAAGGTCGACGACGATCCCACCTTGCGCAAGGGCGACATCGTCGCGGGCGCGGACGGCCTGGTGGTCGCCAGCCGCAATGCCAACGACCGCCGCGGCGTCGCGATGAATTTCTCGCCGCTGCCCGACTCGGTTCGCGCAAGATTCCGCCAGGTGCCGGTGGTGGCGAAGGAATAGGCCTCAACGTCGTCCTGGCATTCGCCAGGACGACACCAAGAGTGTGGGCTATGCCGCCCGGATCTTGCCGAGGAAGTCGCTGACGTCATGGCCGAGCTGGCGGCTCTGGCTCTCCAGCATCTCGGAGGCGTGTTTCACGTTGTCGGCGGCAGCGGCAGCAGCGTCTGCATCGGATTTGACGCCGGTGATGTTGTCCGAGACGTTCTTGGTGCCCTGCGCCGCAAACTGGGTGCTGCGGGTGATCTCTTGGGTGGCCGCTCCCTGCTCCTGCACGGCGGCGGCGATTGCGGTCGCGACCTCGTTCACTTCGCCGATGATGCCGCCGATGGTCTGGATGGCGCTGATGGCGTCGGCCGCGACCTTCTGGATGTCGGCGATCTGCTCGGAGATCTCCTCGGTCGCCTTCGCCGTCTGGCTCGCCAGCGACTTCACCTCGGAGGCGACCACGGCAAAGCCGCGACCGGCCTCGCCGGCGCGGGCCGCCTCGATCGTGGCGTTAAGCGCGAGCAAATTGGTCTGCTGCGCAATGGTGTTGATCAGGCCGACGACCTCGCCGATGCGGCCGGCCGACTTTTGAAGTCCCTGCACGTGCCGTCGGTCTCGCGCGCCTGGGTCACGGCGCGGCTGGCGATGCCCGCGGCATGCGCGGCCTGCTGACTGATGTCGTTGATCGAGGCGCTCAGCTCTTCGGCGGCGGCGGCGACGCTGTCGACGCTCATGGAGGCGTCATTGGAGGCCTTGCCGGCGATCTGCACGCGGTCGTTGGTCTGCCGCGACACCGCGGAGAGATCGCCCGAGGTCTTGCGCATCTCGCCAGAGGCTTCGCTCAATTCGCCGAGCGTTTTGCGCACCGCGCCCTCGAACTCGCCGACATAGGTCTCGACCGCGCGCTGGCGCGCGGAGGCGCCCGCATTGCGTTCGCGCTCCTGCGCCTCGATCGTGAGCTTGTCGTTGGCCTGCTGCTTGAAGGTCTCCAGCGCGCCGGCAAGCGCGCCGATCTCGTCGTTGCGGTCGAGATAGCCGCTATCGACGGCAAGGTCGCCGCCGGCGACCTTCAGCATGGCGTCCCGGATGGTGTTGAGCGGAGTGATGACGCGGCGGCTGACCAGCATGATCGCGCCGACGGCAAGCCCCACGGCGAGCGCCAGCAGCGTAAGCTGCACGATCAGTGCGCGCTGTGCGGCGCCGCGCTGCTCCTGCGTGTGGATCTTGGCAGCATCGAGCGCACCTTCTGCCACTGTGACGGCGCTCGCCATACGGGCGACCGTGAGCGGGCTCCATTGGTTCGCCGTCATCTCGGGCTTCTCACCCTTGACCAGCGCGTCCGTGAGACGGTCGCGCAAGGCCAGATATTGCGGCTCGAAATACGAGGTCTTGGCGGAGGCCATCGCGGAGGCGAGCCCCGACGGCAACTGCATGCCGGACGTCGACAGCTCCAGCGCCTTCCACATCGCGCTCGTGCCGCCGACATGTTGGGTATAGGCGTAGCGGCCCTCCGTCGTGATCTTGCCGGCGGCCAGCCCGGTCGAGACGATCAGCGATGCTTCGCCTGCGGTGTTGCGGAGCAGCCAGGCGTTCTGCTTGATCGACAGCAGCTGGTCGATCGCGGCGTCCAGGTGATTGACCGTGGCGGCCAACGTGTTCGAGAGCTTGTCGAGCGTGTCGAGCAGGCCCTGCGTTGTCTCCATATATTCCTTGGGCAGACCGGCGCGGCGTTGGTCCTTCGGCTTGGCTACATCCTCCCAGAACTGCTTCTGCTCCTCGATCAGCAGCTTGTAGAGGCGCGCAAGCTCCGGTACCAGCGTGCCTGATTGCGGAAAGTCCATGGCCGGCAGCAGCTCGATCGCGCGCGCCATGGCGGGCATTTGGGCATCGCGCAGCGCGCGCAGATATTTCTCGATCTCGCCGTCCATCGGCTCGGTCGCATTCAGGAGGCGGACCGTGGTCGAGCGGTCGGTGCGCAGATTGTGCATCGCCTTGAACAGATCGGCGGACGTGTCGGCGATCTGCGAGATGCGGTTGGCGGTCTTCAGGCGATCCCAGGACTCGTAGGCGGTGAGCGAGAGCGCGATCACCACGCAGATCGACGTGATCGCGATCACCGCCTTCAGCAGCGCGGATACGGTCAGACGATTCAGCATCGAAGTCCCCCAATTCCCAATACAAAGTTCGTAAAGGCGCCCCGGCAACAGCAGAAAAAGGGGCCCGTCAGACAAGGCAATCGCATGCCGTTTGCGGCTCAGGGCCCAAACGGTTTCCGCATCTGAAAGGAAAAGGGTAAAGTTTTCAGCAGGCCGGCTGATCGTAGAAGTACGTATTTACTAGAAGTTGCAAAGGGTTGCGTCGATGGAACCAAGCCACGAGCTGCGCGTTAGGAGACTGTCAGCAATTTTGCCTAAAGGGGGGTCCTAGCGATGCTGGTCGGCGTACTCGTCACCTTTCTCGTCGTCATTCTCGTACTTTACCTCATCAACATGCTGCCGATGGACGGCCGCGCCAAGCAGATCGCGCGCGTCGTCGTCATCATCATCGGCATCGTCTCGCTGCTGAAATATCTGGCAGTGTTTTAGCCGGGCGCTTAGCTAGCGCAACGAAAAAGCCCCGGCGCGAGCCGGGGCTTTTGGTGTTCTAGTCGGGTCGGCAGGCCGCCTTGTCAGCCAGGGCGTTGTCAGCCAAGGGCTTTGGCCTCGCGGCGGCGGGCGGTGAGGATGTATTCGGTGTAGCCGTTCGGCTGCTCGCGTCCCTTGAAGATGAGGTCGCTGGCCGCCTTGAAGGCTGTGCCGTCGAAGGCGGGCGCCATCGGCTTGTAGATGGGATCGCCCGCATTCTGCTTGTCGACGACCACCGCCATGCGCTTGAGCGATTCCATCACCTGCGCCTCGGTGATCACGCCCTGGTGCAGCCAGTTGGCGAGGTGCTGGCTGGAGATGCGCAAGGTGGCACGGTCTTCCATCAGGCCGACGTCGTGGATGTCAGGCACCTTCGAGCAGCCGACGCCCTGGTCGATCCAGCGCACGACATAGCCCAGAATGCCCTGGCAGTTGTTGTCGATCTCCTGCTTGACGTCGTCGGGCGCCCAGTTCGACTTCGACACGGGGATGGTGAGGATGTCTTCGAGCTTTGCCCGTGGGCCGCCCTTGGCGAGCTCCTGCTGGCGCGCGGTGACGTTGACCTGGTGGTAGTGCAGCGCGTGCAGCGTCGCGGCGGTCGGCGAGGGCACCCAGGCGGTGATAGCACCGGCCTGCGGATGGGCGAGCTTCTGCGCCAGCATGTCCGCCATCTTGTCCGGCGCGGCCCACATGCCCTTGCCGATCTGGGCATGGCCGGGCAGGCCACAGGTCAGGCCCATATCGACGTTCCAGTCCTCATAGGACTTGATCCAGGGCTGCGCCTTCATCTCGTTCTTGCGGATCATCGGACCCGCCTCCATCGAGGTGTGGATCTCGTCGCCGGTGCGGTCGAGGAAGCCGGTGTTGATGAACATGATGCGCTTGGAGGCGCGCTGGATGCAGGCCTTGAGGTTGACGGTGGTGCGCCGCTCCTCGTCCATGATGCCGACCTTGAGCGTGTTCTCGGGCAGCGACAGCATCTTCTCGACGCGGTCGAAGATCTCGCAGGTCAGCGACACCTCGTCGGGGCCGTGCATCTTCGGCTTGACGATATAGGCCGAGCCGGTGCGGCTGTTCTTGACCTTGGAGTTGCCTTTCAGATCATGGACAGCAAGAAGCCCGGAGACGGCGGCGTCGAGCAAGCCTTCCGGAATCTCCTCGCCCTTGTCGTCCAGCACCGCGTCGGTGAACATGTGGTGACCGCAATTGCGCATCAGCAGCAGGCTGCGGCCGTGCAATTTCACTTCGCCTTTGCCGTCAGGCATCTTGTAGCTGCGGTCGGCATTGAGCGAGCGCGTCAGCGTCTTGCCGCCCTTCTCGAAATCGGCCGACAGCGTGCCGTTCATCAGGCCGAGCGTGTTGCGATAGACCAGCACCTTGTCCTCGGCATCGACGGCAGCGACCGAGTCTTCCATGTCGAGAATCGTGGAGACGGCGGACTCCATGACCATGTCCGCGACGCCGCCCGGATCGTCCTTGCCGATCGCGCTGGTGCGGTCGATTTTTACCTCGACGTGCAGGCCGTTGTTGACGAGCAGTACCGCGCTCGGTGCGGCTGCGTCGCCCTGGAAGCCTGCGAATTGCGCGGCGTTCTTCAGGGCGGTGGCGTTGCCGCTCTTCAGCTTCACCGCGAGCTGGCCCGCGACCACGCTATAGGCGGTGACGTCGGTGTGACTGCCGGTCGCCAGCGGCACGGCGGCATCGAGGAACGCTTTTGCCTTGGCGATCACCTTGTCGCCGCGCGCCTTGTTGTAGCCCTTGCCGCTCTCGGATGGATCGTGCGGGATCGCGTCGGTGCCGTAGAAGGCGTCATAGAGCGAGCCCCAGCGCGCATTCGCCGCGTTCAGCGCATAGCGTGCGTTGGTCAGCGGCACGACGAGCTGCGGGCCGCAGATCTTGCCGATCTCCTCGTCCACATTGGCGGTCTCGACCTTCTGCGTCGCCGGCTCCGGGAGGAGATAGCCGATCTCCTTCAGGAAGGCGGTATAGGCGTTGAGGTCGAACGCCTTGCCCTTGTTGGCCCGGTGCCAGTCGTCGATCTTGGCCTGCAACGTGTCGCGCACCGCCAGCAGCGCGCGGTTCTTCGGCCCCAGCTCCTTGATGATGGCGGCGAGCCCGGCCCAGAACGCATCCGGCGCGATCCCCGTCTTCGGGGCCGCTTCCTTGGCGATGAAATCGAACAGGACGGGAGCGATCTTCAGTCCGTGGGCGTCGACGCGTTTCATGATGGGCTTTCTTGTTGGAAATGGCTGTTTTTGGCTGCTTTTGACCCGACAGCAGCAAAATGCGCTCCAAGGAGCGGCTTTCGGGGTCTTATTAGCCCCAAAATCGGGGCCGTGAGAAGGCCCCCAAAAGTTGTCAAAATGTCAAGGCGAGGTGGGCGGCCCACGCACGGTGTCATTCCCCGCGAAGGCGGGGAAATCCAGTACGCCGCGGCCTCTCGCCTGAATCACTGCTGTCGGTGGAATGCTGGGTCGCCCGGTCAAGCCGGGCGACGACAGCGGAGCAGCAGCCCGGCTTCAAATATTCGCGGCGAGGTCCACGAGTTCGTCGAACAGCACGCCGGTCGTCTTGAGCATCTGTTCGATCTCGTCCGCCGCCTCGGCGACCGTCCGCGTCGAGGTGTCGATCACGAGCTCGGCGGCCTCGGGCCGCTCGTAGTCGGTGCCGATACCGGTGAACGACGCGAGCGTGCCGGCGCGGGCCTTCTTGTAGTGGCCCTTGGGGTCGCGCTCCTCGCAAATTTCCGCCGGCGTCGCGACGTAGATCTCGCGGAACGACGTGTCGGCGATGCGGCGCGCGGTGGCGCGGTCCTCGCGGGCGGGCGAGACGGCGGCGACAATGGCGATGTGGCCGTTACGGGCGAGATGCGTCGCGACTTCGGCGAGGCGGCGGATGTTCTCGCTGCGATCGGCGGCCGAGAAGCCGAGATCGCTGTTGAGCCCGGCACGCAGCGTGTCGCCGTCGAGCAGGATCGGTGAGCCGCCATTGCTGAACAACCGCCGCTCCAGCGCCTTGGCTAGAGTCGACTTGCCGGAGGCGGGGAGGCCGGTGAGCCAGACCACGGCGCCGTTGTGACGATAGCGCGCGGAGCGTTCGTCGGGCCGCAGCGCGGATTCCACCGGCACGATGTCGACGGGCAAGGCGCGCTGGCCGGCATCGACCGACAGCACGAGACCGCCGCCGGCGATGCGCCCGGACACCTCGATCACGAGACGGCCGGTGCGCGGATTTTCCGTGTAGGGATCGGTGGCAATCGGATTCGAAAGGGATATGTCGATCTCGCCGACATGGTTGCGGCCGATTGCCTTGTTCTCGACGCTCGACAGCTCACCGGGATCGACCGCCTTCTCGATGGCGACGACGGTGGCACGGCTTTCCTTCGGTCCGCAGCGAACCAGGAGCTGGTCGCCCTTGGCCAGCGGCTTGTCGTGCAGCCAGAAGATCCGCGCGCGCAGCCGTCGTGTCTCGCGCGGCGCGCTGTTGGCATGCGCGATGATGTCGCCGCGCTCGAGGAACAGCTCGCGGTCGAGCGTGATGCCGACCGAGCGGCCCGCACCCTGGCGGCCTGCGACCGGCGTCACCGGCCAGCTCTCGACCGTCTTGATTCTGGCGATCTTGCCGGCGGGCATGATCACGATTTCGTCGCCGGCAACCAGGCTGCCGGATTCGATCCGGCCCGCCACGATGCGGCGATCGTCGAATTTGTAGATCGCCTGCACCGGCAGCCGCAGCGCCAGCGCTTCCAGCGGCCGGGCCGGCTCGAGCCGGTCAAGCGCTTCGACCACGGTCGGACCCTTGTACCAGCCGATGCGGTCGGTGCGCTCAGCGACGCCGTCGCCCTCGCGGGCGGAAATCGGGATCACGGCCGTGGGCTTCACACCGAGGCCTTGCAGATGCGCCGAGATCTCGTCGCTGATCTCCTTGAAGCGCGCTGCGGAGAAGTCGACGCGGTCCATCTTGTTGACGACGACCGCGACCTGCTTCACGCCGAGCAGATGCAGGAGATAGCCGTGCCGCCTCGTCTGGTCGCGCACGCCTTCGAGCGCGTCGATGATCAGCACCGCGCCGTCCGCCTGCGAGGCGCCGGTGATCATGTTGCGCAGGAATTCGGCGTGGCCGGGCGCGTCGATCAGTACGATGTCGCGCGAATTGGTGCGGAAGCGGATCTGCGTGGTGTCGATGGTGATGCCCTGGTCGCGCTCGGTCTGGAGCGCGTCGAGCAGAAACGACCATTCGAACGGCATGCCGCGCCGCGCGCTGACGGCCTTGAGCATGTCGAGCTTGCCGTCGGGCAGGCTGCCGGTCTCGTGCAGCAGGCGGCCGACCAGCGTCGACTTGCCGTGGTCGACATGGCCGACGATGACGATGCGGACCTGCGGACGCGTGGTGCCGTTCGGGGTGGCGGGCGATGCGGGGGTGACGATCATGTTCATACGACGCTCGCGTCCTTGATCAGAGATAGCCGGCGACGCGCAGGCGCTCGAAAGCGTCCTCGGTCTCGTGGTCGAGCGCGCGGCCGGAACGTTCCGGCACCTTGGTCTGCTCGAGTTCGATCAGGATCTCGTCGATAGTCGACGCGTTTGAGGCGACCGGATTGGTGATGTCCTGATCGCCCAGCGAGCGATAGCGTTTGCCGTTTTGCGACAGATACAGCGGGATGATCGGGATGTTCTCGCGCTTGGTGTAGGCCCAGATATCGGACTCGGTCCAATGCAGGATCGGATGGATGCGCAAATGCGCGCCCTGCGGCGGCGACGCATTGAAATGATCCCAGAACTCCGGCGGCTGGTCGCGCACGTCCCAATTACCCTCCAAGCCGCGCGGCGAGAACACGCGCTCCTTGGCGCGCGTCGCCTCCTCATCGCGGCGAATGCCGGCGATCAGACCGTCGAAACCGTATTTGGCGAGCGCCATCTTGAGGCCCTCGGTCTTGCGCGCGGCGGAACGGGCGGCGGGCGGCAGCGTTGGGTCGACGGCATCAATCGGCGGGCAGGGCTCGACGCGCAGATCGAGATCCCATTCCTTGCCGTAGTGATCGCGGAAGCGATACATCTCCGGAAACTTCTTGCCGGTGTCGACATGGAGGGCCGGGAACGGCAGACGGCCGAAGAATGCCTTGCGCGCCAGCCAGATCATGACATTGGAGTCCTTGCCGAGCGACCACAGCAGGGCGATCTTCTTGAGGCGGCCGAAGGCTTCGCGGAAGATGTAGATGCTCTGGGCCTCGAGCTGGTCGAGATGGTCCATGCTCGGGGCAAGGTCAGAAGAAAATTCTTGCGCGGGCACGCGCTCGGCGAGAGCGGGGCTGCTCAGCCCGCCAGCAGTGGAATTGTCCTTGAGAAGATGCATCTCTGCCACTTTGCGTTTGGAGGCGAAAATTCTATAGTTGCGGTGCAAGAGAGAAGAAAAAATTTTCTCTTTGCGCGCCTGAAACGACACATATATAGAAAATAATTCCAGTCAACCCCGCATGTGGGGTAAGCGAGTATCGTATGCGGTTCTTGCCCGTGTTCCTCGATCTCAAGGCCGGTCCGGTGGTCCTCATCGGTGCGGGTGAGCTTTTGCGCGCCAAGCTGCGCGTGCTGACCGCTGCCGGTGCGCGCATTCGCGTGCATGCGATCGATGGCAATCACGACCTGGGTCTGAGCTCCGAGGACGCGGCGCGTATCGACATCTCGGCCACCGATCCGCTGACCGCCGATCTCTCGGGAATCATCGCGGTGGTTTGCGCCGGCGCCGGCGATGTCGGCGTGGCGATGTCGGTCCGCGCCAAGGCGCTCGGCCTGCCGGTCAATGTCATGGACGATCTCGAGCATTCGAGCTTCATCTTTCCGGCGATCGTCGATCGCGGCGATGTCGTGGTCGCCGTCGGCACTGGCGGCACGTCGCCGGTGGTGGCGCGGCGCGTGCGCGAGAAGATCGAGGCGCTGCTGCCGGCGCGCATCGGCGAGCTCGCCGAGTTCATCGGCGGCTTCCGCAAATCCATCAACGAACGTATTGCCGAGTTTCCGCTGCGCCGCCGCTTCTGGGAGCGCGTCATCGACGGCCCGATCGGTGCCGCCGTATTGGCCGGCCGCAAAGGCGAGGCGGACGCAGCGCTCAAGGCGATTTCAGATCCATCCGCGTTCGCGCGGGCCGACAAGCCGGAAGGATCCGTCGCGCTGGTCGGCGCCGGGCCTGGCGATCCGGATTTGCTCACCATCAAGGCGTTGCGCGCGCTCCAGGATGCCGACATCGTCTTCCATGACGAGCTGGTCTCGCCTGAAATTCTCGACCGCATCCGCCGTGACACCACGCGCGTGCCGGTCGGCCGCCGCGTCGGCAAGCCCGGCATCGGGCAGGACGCCATCAACAAGCGCATGATCGAGGCCGCGCAATCCGGCCAGCGTGTGGTGCGGCTGAAGGGCGGCGATCCCTTCGTGTTCGGCCGCGGCGGCGAAGAAGTCGAAGCACTTCGTGCCGCCGGCCTTGCCTATTCGATCGTTCCCGGCATCACCGCAGGTCTCGGCGGCGCCGCCGATTTCGAGGTGCCGCTCACCTATCGTCACGAAGCAACGCGCATCACCTTCCTCACCGCGCACAAGGCGCGCGACGCAGAAGTCGTGGACTGGTCGACGCTGACCGACGCCAGGATGACCGTCGTGGTCTACATGGGCATGACGGCTGCGCCGGCCATACGCGCCGGCCTCTTGGCCGCCGGCCGTTCGCCGGAGACGCCGGTCGGCGTATTCGCCCGCGTCACGCGTCCCGATGCGCAAGGCGAGATCGGCACGCTGCGCGATCTGCCCGAACTGGTCCGCCGGACCAACGGCGGTCCCGCCATTCTCATCATCGGCGATGTGGTCCGGCATGCCGGCTCGCTTCGCCGCCAAACCCCAAAGCAAATCATCTCTGACCTATTGGATGCAGCCGAATGACCTCCCCGCTTGAACAGAAGAAGATCAAGATCGCCGGCCCCTCGGTCGTGACCGCCAACCGCACCTGGGACGGCATCGTGGTTTACCGCACCGCCGCCAAGAGCTGGTCCGCGGACCTGTCGGAAGCCGCGATCGTGCGCAACTCCGACGAGGCGAAGGCGTTGCTTGCGGAATCCGTTGCCGATGACGTCGGCGCGATCGGCCCCTATATCGCGCCGGTACAGGTCGGTGCAGACGGCAAGGTCGAACCCGGAAATCTGCGCGAACAGATCCGCCGCACCGGCGTGACCATCGGACAGCCGGTTCAGGTTTAAGGCGCTTTCTTATGTATGCTTACGATGAAATCGACCGCACGCTCGTCAACGAGCGCGTCTCGGAATTCCGCGACCAGGTGAAGCGCCGCCTCTCCGGCGAGCTCACCGAGGACGAGTTCAAGATCCTGCGGCTGCAGAACGGCGTCTATCTGCAACTGCACGCCTATATGTTCCGCGTCGCGATCCCCTACGGGACGCTGGCGTCGAACCAGCTGCGGGCGCTCGCCCACGTCGCGCGCAAATACGACCGTGGCTACGGCCATTTCACGACGCGGCAGAACATCCAGTTCAACTGGATCAAGCTCGCCGAATTGCCGGATGCGCTGGCCGATCTCGCCGAGGTCGGCATCCATGCGATGCAGACCTCCGGCAACAACATGCGCAACGTCACCTCGGATCAGTGGGCCGGCGTCGCGCCCGGCGAGATCGAGGATCCCCGCATCTGGTCGGAGCTGATCCGCCAGCACACCACGTTGCATCCGGAATTCTCGTTCCTGCCGCGCAAGTTCAAGATCGCGATCACCGCGTCGGACCACGACCGGGCCGCGATCAAGATCCACGACATCGGGCTGAAGCTGATCAAGAACGAGAAGGGCGAGACCGGCTTTGAGGTGCTGGTCGGTGGCGGGCTCGGACGCACGCCGTTCATCGGCAAGACCATCAAGCATTTCGTCCACGGCCGCGACATTCTCAGCTACATCGAGGCGATTCTGCGCGTCTACAACCAGTACGGCCGCCGCGACAACATCTACAAGGCGCGCATCAAGATCCTGGTGCACGAGCTCGGCATCGAGAAGTTCTCGCGCGAGGTCGAGGAGGAGTGGCAGCACATCCGCAACTCCTCGCTCCAGATCGACGACGAGGTGGTCGAGGACATCCGCTCGCGCTTCACCTATCCTGCCTACGAGAAGCTGCCGCACATGCCGGACGAGCTGCGCCAGGCCGCGGCCGATCCCGATTTCGAGGCATGGCGCAAGAACTCGGTGGCCCCGCACAAGGCCCAGGGCTATTCCATCGTCACGATCTCGCTGAAGCCGATCGGCGCGCCTCCGGGCGATGCCACCGCCGAGCAGATGGATGCGCTCGCCGATCTCGCCGACGAATACTCCTTCGGTGAGATCCGCGTCGGCCACGAGCAGAACCTCGCTCTGCCGCATGTCGCCAAGCGTGACTTGCCGGCGCTGTGGAAGGCGCTCGACAAGCTCGGGCTGGCGACGCCGAACGTCAATCTGATCACTGACATCATCGCCTGCCCGGGTCTCGACTATTGCTCGCTGGCCAATGCGCGCTCGATCCCGATCGCGCAGGAACTGACGCGGCGCTTCGCCAATCATGAGCTGGCCAATCTGATCGGCCGGTTGCACATCAACATCTCCGGCTGCATCAACGCCTGCGGCCATCACCATGTCGGTCATATCGGCATTCTCGGCGTCGAGAAGAACGGCGAGGAGGTCTACCAGATCACCATCGGCGGGCGCGCCGACGAGAGTGCCGCACTCGGCAATCTGATCGGCCCCGGCGTCAAGTTCGACGAGGTCGCCGACGTCGTCGAGGACATCGTGGAAGCCTATCTGGCGCTGCGCGAGCGGCCCGAAGAGCTGTTCATGGACACGGTAAAACGCCTCGGCGTCGAACCCTTCAAGGAGCGCGTTTATGCCACTCGTTAACGGCGGAAAGATCGCCGACGACAGCTTCGTCAAGCTCGCCGTCGACACGCCGCTGCCCGAGGGCGGCGACATTCTGGTGCCGGCCGAGCGTTTCGTTGGCGAGGCGGATGCGTTGCTCAAGCGGACCGGCAAGGTCGGTGTGATCTGGCCGAACAATCGCGACATCGCCGAGCTGGTGCCCTATCTCGGCAAGATTGCCGTCGTCGCGCTGGTGTTCCCAACCTTCCGCGACGGACGCGCCTACAGCCAGGCGCGGCTGCTGCGCGAGCGTTACAATTACCGCGGCGAGTTGCGTGCGACGGGCCAGATCCTGCGGGACCAGTTCGTGTTCATGCTGCGCGCTGGCTTCGATTCCTTCGACGTCAAGAAGCAGGCCGACGCGGAAGCGTTCATGCAGACCGCGAAGCGCTATTCGGTCTTCTACCAGCCCACCGGCGATGGCCGCATCACGGCGCTGCACCGGCGCATGCAGCTGCGTCATTCCGAGGGTGTCGGCACGTGAACGCAATCGCGTCTCCAATTTCGGCAATCTCCGCCTCGGCGCTGCCCTCGGCGGAGGACCTCGATCGCGCCTTGCGCGATGCCTCGCCCGCCGAAATCATCGCCGCTGCGCTGAAGACGGTCGGGCGCGACAAGCTTGCGCTGGTGTCGTCCTTCGGTACGGAATCGGCGACGCTGCTCAAGGTGATGGCGGATGTCGATCCGGCGATCCCGGTGATCTTCCTCGACACCGGCTGGCTGTTCGAGGAGACGCTGGCCTATCGTGATACGCTGATCGCGACGCTGGGCCTGAAGGACGTCCGCTCGATCAAGCCTGCCGAGGAGACGCTGTCGCGCGGAGATCCCGACCGCGACCTCTGGTTTTCCGATCCCGACGCTTGCTGCCGTATCCGCAAGGTCGAGCCGCTGGCGCGGGCGCTGAAACCGTTCGATGCATGGCTCAACGGCCGCAAGCGCTTCCAGGGCAACTCGCGCGCCGACATCCCGGTGGTCGAGGACGACGGTACGCGGTTGAAGTTCAATCCCTTCGCCAATGTCTCGCGGGAGGAACTCGAGGCGATTTTCGCCCGCGCCAAATTGCCGCGTCATCCCCTGGTCGCGTCGGGATTTCTATCGGTTGGGTGTATGCCTTGCACGAGCAGAACGGCCGAAGGCGAGGATGAGCGTGCCGGTCGCTGGCGTGGCCGGGCCAAGACGGAATGCGGCATCCACACGATGAAGACTTCGTAGCAAAGTTACGCTGCCCGGCTACGAACAAGAAAATCCGGTTCCGTTGACTTAAGCGCGTTTCGCCCCGAGTTATGCCTGCCATCGATGACGCCGACGTCATTGATGTGAATGGAGATGGACATGATGCGTCGTATCGTTCCGCTCGCGGCAGGACTGCTCGTGACAGGCTTGTTGGCAAGCGCGGCTCTTGCCGCTGACATCACTCTGCTGAACGTCTCGTACGATCCGACGCGCGAGCTCTATGTCGAGTTCAACAAGGCGTTCGCGAGTGCCTATCAGAAGGAAACCGGCAAGAGCGTCGAGATCAAGCAGTCGCATGGGGGCAGCGGTTCGCAGGCGCGCGCCGTGATCGACGGATTGCAGGCCGACGTGGTGACGCTTGCGCTCGCCTACGACATCGACGCCATCGCGGGCAAAGGCCTCACGACGGCCGACTGGCAGAAACGGTTGCCGCAAAACTCGTCGCCCTATACCTCGACCATTGTGTTCCTGGTCCGCAAGGGCAATCCCAAGGCCATCAAGGACTGGGACGATCTGCTCAAGCTCGGCGTCGCCGTGATCACGCCGAACCCGAAGACGTCAGGCGGCGCGCGCTGGAATTATCTGGCCGCCTGGGGCTTTGCGCAGAAGAAATACGGCTCGGCGGACAAGGCCAAGGATTTCATCGGAAAGCTCTATCAGCAGGTGCCGGTGCTCGACACCGGTGCGCGCGGCGCGACCGTGACCTTCGTCGAGCGCGGCGTCGGCGACGTGCTGCTCGCCTGGGAAAACGAGGCGTACCTGGCGCTCAAGGAATTCGGTCCGGAGAAATTCGAGATCGTGGCGCCGCCGCTCTCGATCTTGGCGGAACCGCCGGTGACGATCGTCGATAAGGTTGCCGATAAAAAAGGCACCCGTAGTGTCGCCGATGCCTACCTGCAATATTGGTACACCAAGGAAGGTCAGGAAATCGCGGCGCGCAACTTCTATCGTCCGCGCGATCCCGAGATCGCCAAAAAACATGAAAACTCCTTCGCGAAGGTCGAGCTGTTCACGATCGACGAACTTTTCGGCGGCTGGACCAAGGCGCAGAGGGAACATTTTGCCGACGGCGGCGTCTTCGATCAGATCTACAAGAACTGATCGGGCGCTGTCGGCGGGGCTTAAACAGGGGGCCTGGTGAGCGCAATCGCAGCACGACGCCGGACATTGCCGGGCTTCGGTCTCACCATGGGGCTGACGCTATCCTGGCTGTCGATCATCATCCTGATTCCGCTCGCCGGCCTGTTCCTGAAATCGGTCGAGCTGAGTCCCGAGCAGTTTTGGAACATCCTCTCCAGCCGCCGCACCCTGAATGCGTTGCGCGTGTCCCTCGGACTCGCCTTCGCAGCCGCCTGCGTCAATCTGGTGATGGGCAGCATCATCGTCTGGGCGCTGGTGCGCTACCGCTTCCCCGGTCGGCGGCTGTTCGATGCCATCGTCGACGTGCCGTTCGCGCTACCTACGGCGGTTGCCGGCGTCGCGCTGACCGCGTTGTTCGCCGAGAAGGGCTGGCTCGGCGCGCCGCTTGCGGCGGCCGGCATCAAGGTGGCGTTCACGCCGGTCGGCATCTTCGTCGCCATGATCTTCATCGGTATCCCGTTCGTGGTGCGCACGGTGCAGCCGGTGCTCCAGGATCTCGACCCAGAGATCGAGGAGGCCGCGGGCAGCCTTGGCGCGAGCCGCTGGCAGACCATCATTCGCGTGATCCTGCCCTCGCTCGGTCCGGCGCTGCTCACCGGACTCGCGCTCGCCTTCGCGCGTGCGGTCGGCGAATACGGCTCGGTGATCTTCATCGCCGGCAATCTGCCCAACGTCTCCGAGATCGCGCCGCTGCTGATCGTGATCCGGCTCTCCGAATTCCGCTATGCCGATGCGACCGCCATCGCGGTTGTCATGCTGGTCGTGTCCTTCGTCATTATCTTCGCGGTCAACCGGCTCCAGCGCTGGGCGCAGAGCCGGATTCCGGTGCGGTGAGGACGGGGCCATGACGATGCAGATCGCAGATTCCGTCCCACTCCCGGCCTCCGACGCCAAGGCACGCGCGTACGCAGCCGCCGCGCGGAACAACCTTCGCACCGAACCGCGCGCGGTCCGCATCGTCATCATCGCGCTGGCGATGACCTTTCTATCAGTCTTCGTCGTGTTGCCGCTGGTCGTGGTGTTCGCGCAGGCCTTCTCGAAGGGAATTGGCGCTTATTTCGCCGCGCTGACCGACCCGGAGGCGCTGTCCGCGATCAAGTTGACGCTGTTGGTTGCTGCAATTTCCGTCGGCCTCAATCTCGTCTTCGGCCTGGTCGCGGCTTGGGCGATTGCAAAATTCGAATTCTCGGGCAAGACCTTCCTGATCACGCTGATCGATTTGCCGTTCTCGGTCAGCCCGGTGATTTCGGGCCTCGTCTTCGTGCTGCTGTTCGGCGCGCAGGGCTATTTCGGCGGCTGGCTGCGCGATCACGACATCCAGATCCTGTTCGCGGTGTCGGGCATCGCGCTTGCGACCACCTTCGTGACCTTCCCCTTCGTGGCGCGGGCGTTGATCCCGCTGATGCAGGAGCAGGGCACGCAGGAGGAGGAGGCCGCGATCTCGCTCGGCGCCTCGGGCCTGCAGACCTTCTTCCGCGTCACGCTGCCCAATATCAAATGGGGCGTGCTGTACGGCGTCCTGCTCTGCAACGCGCGCGCGATGGGCGAGTTTGGCGCGGTCTCCGTCGTTTCCGGCCATATCCGCGGCGAGACCAACACGATGCCGCTCCTGGTCGAGATTCTCTACAATGAATATCAGTTCGTCGCGGCGTTCGCGATCGCCTCGCTGCTCGCGATGCTGGCGCTGATCACGCTGGTCGCGAAAACCGTTCTCGAAAATCATCTCGACGAAGGACATGACGCAAGTGAGCATTGAAGTCAGGAATCTCGTCAAGAAGTTCGGCAGCTTCAAAGCTCTCGACGGCGTCGACCTCAAGGTCAATGACGGCGAGCTGCTCGCGCTGCTCGGTCCGTCTGGCTCCGGCAAGACCACGCTGCTGCGGATCATCGCGGGGCTGGACTGGCCCGATTCCGGGGAGGTATCTTTCAACGGCGAGGACGCGCTGGCGCAGGGCGCGCGCGAGCGGCACGTCGGATTCGTATTCCAGCACTACGCGCTGTTCCGCCACATGACGGTGTTCGAGAACGTCGCCTTTGGCCTCCGCGTGCAGCCGCGCGCGATCCGCAAGGACGAAGCGACCATCCGTGCGCGCGTCAAGGAGCTACTCGATCTCGTGCAGCTCGATTGGCTCGCCGACCGCTACCCGAGCCAGCTCTCCGGCGGCCAGCGCCAGCGCATCGCGCTGGCCCGCGCGCTCGCGATCGAGCCACGTATCCTGCTGCTCGACGAACCCTTCGGTGCGCTTGATGCCAAGGTGCGCAAGGAGCTGCGTAAATGGCTGCGCTCGCTGCACCACGAGATCAACGTCACCTCGATCTTCGTCACCCATGACCAGGAGGAGGCGCTCGAAGTCGCCAACCGCGTCGTGGTGATGGACAAGGGCAAGATCGAGCAGATCGGCTCGCCCGATGACGTCTATGAGAGCCCGGCGACCGCCTTCGTCCACAGCTTCATCGGCGAATCCATCGAGCTTCCGGTCCTGATCGCCGACGGCGTCATCAGGCTTGGCGACCGGCCGCTTCAGCTCGCGGCAGATGGGCTTGCGCCTGGCGCGTCAAGACTGTTCGTGCGGCGGCACGACATGCTCGTTGGCCCGCCCGGCAGCGGTGCCTTCGAGGGCGCCGTGCAGCACGTCCGGAATTTCGGTCCCGTGCAGCGGGCCGAGGTGGCATTATCAGGCGGAGAGACCATCGAGATCGACGCTCCGCGGGACAGGGAACTGCGCGCCGGCGACACGATCGGCCTGGAGCCCCGCCGCTACCGGATATTTGGGGGCGCCTGAGCGGGGTCAACCGGTCAATTTTTCCTCAATATTCACCTTTCAGCCACGGTTGGTATGCAACAACGGCGCCTGATTTGGGGGCTCCTGTTCATGCGCGTCGCGGCCGCGATATCAATCCTTTTGCTGCTCGCCGGCTGCGCCGGCAACGAAGCATCGGTCCAGCAGCCCTCGATGTATGCCGATATGGCTGTCCCGGGCGCAAAGCTCGACGCGCAGGCCGCAGCGATCATGATCTCGCAATACCGCCAGAACAACGGGCTCGGCACCCTCGTGATCGACCCCGAACTGATGCGGCTCGCCGAATCTCAGTCCCAGGCCATGGCTGCCGCCAACAAGATGGACCATGACGTCCGCGCGCCGCTGGCCAAGCGCCTCAGCGCCGGCGGCTATCCGGCGACCGTTGCGGTCGAGAACGTCTCGGCCGGCTATCATACGCTGGCGGAAGCGTTTTCCGGCTGGCGCGACTCGCCCCCGCACCGCGCGAACATGCTCAAGAGCGGTGTCACAAAATTGGGCATTGCGGCGGGCTATGCTCCCGGCACCAAATACAAGGTGTTCTGGACCATGATCCTGGCCTCGACGGACTCCCGATAAGCCAGACTTGATCACGGGATGCATTGACGCCGCGGCAGACTGTCGCCACGGTCGCTCGCCATCTGCTACTGTTCCCGCATGACCGATCATAGCCCGGAAGTCGCAACTATCCCCGCGAACGCGCAACGTGTCCTGGTCCTCCAGGGCGGCGGCGCGCTCGGCTCCTATCAGGCCGGCGCCTATCAGTCGCTCTGCCATGCCGGCTTCGAGCCGGACTGGGTCGCCGGCATCTCGATCGGCGCGGTCAACGCCGCGATCATCGCCGGTAACGAAGGGCAGACGCGCGTCAAGCGGCTCAAGGAATTCTGGGAGATGGTCTCCGCGCCGGTGCCGTGGAAGCCGATCGGCAAAAGCGAGCACAGCCGCGAACTGTTCAATTCGACCAGCGCCGCATTGATCGCGACCTTCGGCGTGCCCGGCTTCTTCGTTCCGCGGATGCCGCCCGCGCCGCTCTGGCCGCCCGGCAGCCCCCAGGCCGAGAGCTATTACGATACTGCACCCCTGAAGAAGACGTTGGAGCGTCTGGTCGATTTCGACCGCATCAACGATCTGAAGACGCGGCTGTCGGTCGGTGCAGTCGGCGTTACCTCCGGCAACTTCAAATATTTCGACAATTTCGAGTTCAGGAAGCTCGGCAAGAAAATCGGACCCGAGCACATCATGGCCTCCGGCGCGCTGCCGCCCGGCTTTCCGTCCATCGTGATCGACGGCGAGCATTATTGGGACGGCGGCATTGCCTCCAACACGCCGCTCGACTACGTGCTGGACGCCGAGACCGACCGCGATCTCCTGATCTTCCAGATCGACCTGTTCAGCGCCCGCGGCGATCTGCCGACCTCGCTACTCGAGGCGACCGAGCGCGAGAAGGACATCCGCTTCTCGAGCCGCACGCGGATGAACACCGACAAGAACAAGCAGGTGCACAACGCCCGCAGGGCCGTGCGCGACCTGATTTCCAAATTGCCCGATTATCTCAAGAACGACCCTTCCGTGGAATTCCTTGCCAAGGTATCGCGCGAAAGCACCGTGACTGTGGTGCACCTGATCTACCGCAGCAAGAACTACGAATCCTCGTCCAAGGATTACGATTTCTCGCATGTCGCCATGGTCGAGCATTGGGAAGCCGGCGTGCGTGACGTGCATCTGTCGATGCGCCACAAGGATTGGCTCGAGCGGCCGCAATCCGGCGAGACCATGGTGACCTACGATCTCACGGGGGACGTCACTGCGCCCCCGCCAAGAAGGAGCGAATAATATGGGTAGTCTGTCAGGCAAGAACGCCGTCGTGACCGGGTCGACCAGCGGCATCGGACTTGCCTATGCGCGCGCCTTCGCCGCCGCCGGCGCCAATGTCGTCATCAACGGGTTCGGCTCGCCGGAGGACATCGAGAAGGAGCGCGCCAAGATCGAGTCCGATTTCGGCGTGAAGGCGGTCTATTCGCCGGCCGACATGACCAAGCCGGCCGAGATCGCCGGGATGGTCGCGCTCGGCGAGAAGAGCTTTGGTTCGGTCGATATTCTCGTCAACAATGCGGGCATCCAGTTCGTCTCGCCGATCGAGGAATTCCCGCCGGAGAAATGGGATCAGATCATCGCGATCAACCTGTCCTCGGCGTTCCATGCCATTCGCGCCGCCGTCCCGGGCATGAAGAAGAAGGGCTGGGGCCGCATCATCAATACCGCTTCCGCGCATTCGCTGGTCGCCTCGCCCTTCAAGTCGGCCTATGTCTCGGCCAAGCACGGCATCGCCGGCCTGACCAAGACCGTGGCGCTCGAGGTCGCGACCAGCAAGATCACCTGCAACTGCATCAGCCCCGGCTATGTCTGGACGCCGCTGGTGGAGAAGCAGATCCCCGACACCATGAAGGCCCGTAACCTCACGCGCGACCAGGTCATCAACGACGTGCTGCTCGACGCGCAGCCGACCAAGGAGTTCGTCACCTCCGAGCAGGTCGCAGCCCTCGCGCTGTTCCTGTGCGGCGACGATGCCGCGCAGATCACCGGCACGAATCTGTCGATCGACGGCGGCTGGACCGCGGAGTAGACCGCGATCGCTGGCGAATGGCGGAAGCCGAGCTCCGCCATTTTCGTTCAGTGCGTCCAGGCCAGCGCCGTCTCGAATGCCGAGGACAGGTGCAGCTCCGCGAACATGATCTTGCCGGCGACCACGAACAGCACGCTGGCGAGTGTGAGGCGCAGCACCGTCTCGGGCACGCGCGTCGCGCTAAAGCTGCCGACGACGATGCCGGGCAGCGAGCCCAACAGCAGCACGCCCATCAGCGCCCAATCCACGTCGCCAAGCGCCCAGTGCCCCATTCCGGCGATCAGCGTCAGCGGGACCGCATGGGCGATGTCGGACCCGACGATGGTCGCCACCGGCAGGCGCGGATAGAGCAGCAGCAGAACGGTGACGCCGACCGCGCCGGCGCCGACCGATGAAATCGAGACCAGCACACCGAGCACGATCCCGGTGACGACCGTCGCGATCGCCGTGGCGCGGTCATCGACCTGCTCCAGGCGCCGGCGATAGCGCTCCATGATCGATCTGCGGAAGATCAGCGAGGTCGCTGTCAGCAGCAGCGCGAAGCAGAGCACGAGGTTGACGAGATTGCGCTCGGAATCGCTCTTGAGGTCGAGCTTCCAGAGCACCAGCAGCGTCAGCGCGCTCGCCGGAAGGCTGCCGCAGGCGAGCCGCAGCACCGCCGGCCAGTGCACGCTGCGCGACCAGCCATGCACCACGCTGCCGCCGGTCTTGGTGGCGGCAGCATAGAGCAGGTCGGTGCCGACCGCGGTCGATGGATGAATCCCGAACAGGAGGATCAGCAGCGGCGTCATCAGCGAACCGCCGCCGACGCCGGTCATCCCGACCAGCAGGCCGACGCCGAAACCAGAGGCGACGTAGAGTGGATCGATCATGTCCAGGGAATCTTAGGTTTATCTCGTCAGTTGGGCAATACGACGTAGAATAAACTTTCCCTGCGGTGCAACCGCTTGGGCCAAATAAGAAAAATCGTGCTGTGCCCTTGGCAATAAATAGGTGTTTCGCGTTGTTCCCGGGCATGCTTCGAAGCAGCCGTTCCCCGAGAGCAGCACGCGAAGGCAGTCGGAAGTCTATTTCCCAAACGCCAGCACGTGCAGGCCGAGCCGCTGTCGCACGATCCAGAACAGCAGCACCGTCTCGAAACTGAGCGAGATCGAGGTCGCGGCCGCCGCGCCATGGCCGCCGAAGCGCGGCACCAACGCGATGCAGAGCACCAGGTTCATCGCAAAGGCCAGCGCATAGGCCAGCGCGCAGATCTTCTGCTGGCCGAGCATGTTGAGCAGCCGTTCGACCGGGCCGATCGCGGCACGGACCACGAGGCCAATCGCGGCGACGAACATGATGTCGTAGCCGATCACGAATTGCGGCCCGAACAGCCAGAGCAGGGGCTTGCCGAGCGCGAGCAGCACGATGGTCGCCGCCAGCGACGGCCAGAACGTCCAGTTGATGGCATGCGCCACGTAAGCCGACAGCCGCGCCTTGTCGCCAGCCGCGTTGTATTCGGCGAAGCGATGCGCGGTCGTCGCCGACATCGCGTAGTGGATGAAGGAGACCAGCGCCAGCGTCTTCACCACGGCGAAATAGACGCCGACCTCGTCGGAGGGGCGGAATTGCTGAAGCACCAGCACGTCGGTATAGGACAGCAGCAAATAGAAGCTTTCGACCAGCAGGATCGGCAGCGACACGGCGAGCCAGCCGCCGACGTCGTAGGCCTTGGGGCCCGCCTCGATGTGATCGGCGAGCTTGCGGTTCAGCACCACCATCTGCCCGGTCATCGCGATCCACACCGCGCCTGCGCTCGCGATCATCGCGGCAACCGCGCCGAGATGATAGCCGAGCAGGAAGGCGCAAGCCGTGATGCCGATGATTAGTGTCTGGCGGATGATGAATTGCGGCATCAGGCCGAGTTGCATCCAGTCATGCGAACGGGCGATGCCGTCCTGGGTGTTGGCGACGACGAAAGCGGGCAGCGTCATGCAGCCGATGTAGAGCGGCAGCACTTCGGCGGGATCGATCCAGGGCGAGAGCAATTTGACGATGCCCGCGAGGCCGAGCGAGACCAGCGTGGAGGCGCAAAAGGTCAGCCAGCGGCTGCCCGAGAGAAAGCCGCGCAGCAGCGCATGCTCGCCACGGCTGCGGTATTCCGGAATGATCTTTTGCGCGGAGGCCGAGATGCCAAAGTCCATCATGCTGCCGAGCAGCAGCACCCAGGTCCAGACATAGACATAGACGCCGTAGTCCGACGTCCCCATCCAGCGCGCGAGCAGGACCTGCGAGAAATATGCAAGGCCGGCGCTGATCACGCGGATGAGGAAGATGGTGCCTGCCAGCCGCCGCGTCAGCGACGCTTCGCTCGACCCGCCCGTCAATTTGTCGCGCAGCCGCGCGATGAGGCCGGCAGGTCCGGTCGTTGCGGGTTCTGCATCCATCACGGCCAATTCGAAGGATCCCCGAGGCGCACACGAATGCTGCGGCAGACTTGCCGCAGTAGCCCTGGGGATTAGCAACCATTCGTTAAGATTCGGTTGGATCAAAGATGTCGTCCGGGCGAACGCCAGGACGACCACTCACTCCAGATTGGTATTGAACTCGTACGACTTCTCCGGTCCGACCAGCGTGAACTTCAGCGCTGCGCCGCCGGGCTGGGCGCCCGGCGGCAGGCCGTCGAGTTCGAAAGAAAATCGCTTCACGCCCGGTGGGCTGGGCTCGACCGGCGCCGGGATGGGCAGCGCCCAATCGGGCGTCGGACCTTCCACGAACAGACTGACGGTGCGCGCATCCGGAACGACCACGTCGACCACCACATTCTTGGGCCCATCACGCTTCACGTCGCGGATGGTGAGCGGATTGGGATCGCCGATGGCGGCAGGTTTGGGCACGGTGTCGAGCGCTGCACGCAAATTGGCGTCCTCGGTCGAGGCGACGCTGTTGAAGCCAAGCTCGGCGCGGGCCTCGACGGGAATGCAAAGCTTTTCGCACACCGCATAATTGATCTCGGCGCGCAACGTCACCGGCTTGTCGGCCGCCTTGGCGATGATGCGCAGGGGCAGCACGATCTGGTCGTGATAGCCGATCGAATGGCCGCCCGCGCCGTCGTCGAATTTCTGCGGGGCCGGCCACATCACCGTCACCGCTTCGACATTGTCGGACTTCGAGAAATCGAAGCGCGGCGGAACGCCGGAATCGCCCGGCATGCGCCAATAGGTTTTCCAGCCGGGCTGGATCTGGAAGGCGATACCGCCGAGCAGGACGGCGCCGCTGCGCGATCCTGCCAGCAACCGCACCGCGGAATGTCCGTCGCGCTGCCACGGCGATGCGTCGTCGGCATGGGCCGCAAGCGCCAGCGAGGACGCGAGCAGGGTTGTCGCGACGCCAATCGCCGCACGCCGGGGAACTCTTGTCAGCATGGTACGTCTTTACAGGGTCGCCCGGCGGCAAACCATTGAATTGCTTGTGATGGATGCACTTGAATCAAGTCCCTGAAAGCCTTGATTTGACAGCGGCCCGGCCCGACATCAGGATAGGAATTGAAACCGGAGTGCTTCACCGATGGCTCCCACAGGCAAGAGGACGGGCGAAAGCACCCGCAAGCCAGCCCCCGCGCTCCCGAGTTCGGCGGGCTACCTCGACGGCCAGCTGTTGATCGCCATGCCCGTGATGGGCGACGAGCGCTTCGAGCGCTCGGTGATCTATCTCTGCGCCCACTCCGCCGAAGGCGCGATGGGCATCATCGTCAACCATCCGGCCGGCAGCATCGACTTCCCCGAGCTGTTGCAGCAGCTCGGCATCATCAACAAGGGCGAGCACATCAAGCTGCCGGAGAATGCCGAAAGCATGAAGGTGCTGCGCGGCGGTCCGGTCGATACCGGCCGCGGCTTCGTGCTGCATTCCAGCGATTTCTACATCGAGAATGCGACGCTCCGGATCGACGACGGCGTCTGCCTCACCGCGACCGTCGACATCCTGCGCGCGATCGCCAACGGCTCCGGCCCCAAGCACGCCATCCTGGCGCTCGGCTATGCCGGCTGGGCGCCGGGCCAGCTCGAGACCGAGATCCAGAGCAATGGCTGGCTGCATTGCGACGCGGATTCGGATTTGATCTTCGGCGACGACGTCGACGAAAAATACGGACGCGCGCTGCGTAAGATCGGCATCGATCCTGGCATGCTCTCGAACGAGGCGGGGCACGCGTAGCGCCTCAGTGTCGTCCTGGCGAAGGTCAGGACCCATTACCCCAGGCTGCAATTGTTGAAGCAGGCTGGCAACCACCAGCCTTCGCCGAACTGGACATCGGTGGTAATGGGTCCTGGATCGGCGCTGCTTCGCTCGCTGGTCCAGGACGACTGGAGAACTACTCCGCCGCCTGCTGCTGCACCGTTGGCTCCGTGCCCGCCACCGTCGCGCGGCGCATGTCACGGGGCTGCGACTGGTCGTAGCGGCGGACGCGGTGCATGGTCTGGCGGTTGTCCCACATCACGAGGTCATGCAGCTTCCATTTGTGGACGTAGACGAACTCGCTTTGTGTGGCGTGCTCGTTGAGATCGCGCAGCAGCAGCCTTCCCTCGGGGACGCTCATGCCGACAATCTTGCCGGCATGCGATGAGAGATAGAGCGACTTGCGGCGATGGACCGGGTGGGTGCGCACGAGACGTTGCATCACCGGCTTGAACATCTCCTTCTCCTCGTCGGTGTATTCTGTGAAGCCCAGCGATCCCCGCGAATACATCAGCGAGTGCTCGCAGACGAGATCCTCGATCTCCGCCTTGGTCTCGTCGTCGAGCGCGTCATAGGCCGCCCGCATGTCGGCGAATTCGGTATTGCCGCCCTTCGGGTTGAGCACGCGGGCCGACAGCAGCGAGAATTTTGCCGGGATAGGGCGGAACGAGCTGTCGGAATGCCACAAGCAATTGCCGAGGTTGAACAGGTGCGCGCGGCTGTCCTTTGCCAGCGGCTTGCCGTCCTTGCCGAGATTGGAAACGTCGTTCAGGCCCGATTGGAGCCGGTAGTCCTTCTCCTTCGTGACCGTGCCGCCGCGCGCGTCCTCGCGCTGGCCGAAGTTTAGCGCAAAGGCCATCTGCTGTTCGTCGGTGATGTCCTGGTCGTGGAACACCAGCACTGCATATTTGTCCATGGCGGCTTCGATCTCGCGCGCCTCGGCCTCGGTGAGAGGTTGCCGCAGGTCGAGGCCCGAGACCTCGCCGACAAAATGTTTGTGAAGCTGCCGGATGGCGATCGTCATGACGTTTCTCCCGCGAACCGCGAGCGGTTGGTCCCGCTCTGTCGAGGAAAAAGTTACTCCCGTAACAAGCGATGTCAACGCTGGGCGCGCATAGCTGCCCGTAGCCCGGATGGAGCGAAGCGTAATCCGGGGAGTCTTCCTGCGATGTGAGAACCCCGGATTGCGCTGCGCTCCATCCAGGCTACGCACCTTTGGTGCCGCTTACGCGTTGCGCGCCATCAGGCCGCCGTCGACAGGGATGACCGCGCCGGTGAGGAAGGACGCTGCCGGCAGGCACAGGCTCAGCGTCATGTGCGCGACCTCTTCCGGATCACCGTAGCGGCCGAGTGCCGTGCGGCGCTTGGCGTAGATGGTCTTGTGCTCTTCCGAGATCCGGTCGGTGATGGCGGTGCGGATCGGCCCCGGGCAAATGCAGTTGACGGTGATGCCCTCGCGGCCAAGCTCCACCGCGAGCGAGCGGGTGAGGCTGGCGACGCCGCCCTTCGCCGCCGAATAGGGGCCGTGCAATGCGGTGGCGCCGAGCGCCTCGGTCGAGGCGATGTTGACGATGCGCGGGCTCTTCGACTTGCGCAAGTGAGGCAGCGCGGCGCGGATGATGCGCGGATGCGCCGTCAGCATCACCGCGAGGCCCTTGGCCCAGGCTTCCTCATAGGCGTCGTCGTCGATCGCGACGCGCACGGAGATGCCGGCATTGTTGACGATGATGTCGAGTCCACCGAAATGTGCAGCGACGTCGCCGACCACGCGCTTGATCTTATCGCCGTCGGCAACGTCGAGCTTCCAGGCTTTCGCGGCGCCGCCGCTTGCCACGATCTCCTTCGCGACGGCCAGCGCGCCCTGCTCGTCATAATCGGTGACGGCAACGTTCGCGCCCTCAGTGGCAAACACGCGCGCCGTCGCGCGTCCCATGCCGCTGGCCGCGCCGGTAACGAGAACGGTCAGGCCCTTCACGGACCGGCTGAGTTGTTTGAAATCGGCCATGCTGTTTCCTCTGAGCCCTGCTTGTTCTTGTTGTGATTGACAAGGCTGTCATCGATCCGCAGACAGGTCAAACAAGCAAGACAATGAGGGAGGCCAGCGATGACGAACGAGCTCGATTTCTCAGGCAAGCAGGTGCTGGTTGTCGGCGGATCCAGCGGCATCGGCAACGGCATTGCGCAAGCCTTTCGCGTCAGGGGCGCGCAGGTTGCGGTCTGCGGCACGCGTGCTCACGCGAAGGAATATTCGCAAGCTGAAGGCTCGGATCTCACCGGTCTTTCCTATGCGCAGCTCGACGTCGGCAATGCCGGAGCGGTCGAAGCGTTCAAGCCGTCGTTCGATCGGCTCGATATCCTGGTGCTCGCACAGGGCGCGGTGCTCTATCGCCGCGGCGAGTTCGAGATGGCGGGCTTTCGCAAGGTCGTCGAGGTCAATTTGATGAGCCTGATGGCCTGCGCCACGCGCTTCCATCCCATGTTGCGGGACGCGCGGGGATCGCTGATTATGGTGTCCTCGACCGCGGCCTATCATTCCACCATGGGCAATCCCGCTTACAACGCGTCGAAGACCGGCGCGGTCGGACTAACGCGGACGCTGGGCGAGGCCTGGGCCGAAGATGACATCCGCGTCAACGGCATCGCGCCCGGTCTGGTCGACACCAAGATGACGAAGGTGACGACCGACAATCCCAAGCGGCTCGAAGGTGCACTTTCACGCATTCCGCTGCGGCGATTGGGCACCCCGGCTGACATGGCGGGCGCGGCGCTGTTCCTGGCATCGCCGCTGTCGTCCTACATCATCGGCCAGACATTGGTCGTCGACGGCGGGCTGATTCTCTGAGTCCAATTTCAAGTCAGATGGAACTGCGCCGCTCCTGATCGGTTACTTGGGCTGACCCCCGAGGAGGAGCATCATGGATAAGGATCGGATTGTCGGATCGGCCAAGGAATTCGCCGGACGCGCGGAAGGCGCTATCGGAGATTTGGCTAGCGATACGCAGACACAGGCGTCCGGCAAGGCACGCGAAGCCGCCGGCAGTGTGCAGAATCTTTACGGCCAGGCCAAGGATGCCGTACGTGACGCCACGGACACCGCGGCAAGCTATGCCAAGGACGCCTACGACAAGCCGGCCGAAACCTTGCGTGACGGCTCGCAGGCGATTGCCCAGAAGGTGCAGGACAACCCGATGGGCGCGCTGCTGGTCGCCGGCGGCATCGGCTTTGCACTGGCACTGCTGATGGCGCGGCCTTCGCGCCGCCCGCCGCCGCGCTGGCGCTACTAGGCTAAAGCCAACGCGCGATAAGCATCAGGGCCCCGGACGCAGCGCGGCGCGTACGCCGCGTTGCCGAGCCGGGGCCCATTCTTTTTGTGACTGTCGGACGAGCTGGGTCCCGGCTCTGCGCAGCAGCGTTTCACGCTGCAGCGCGTCCGGGACACGAGAGCTCAGCTTAGAAAATTATCGGAACACTTCCGCCGATCGCCCGACGTTGCCAGGCGGACGCGGGATCGCAGGGTTGGGATTCGGATTGCGCGGCGCCGGCGCCAATTGACGCGGCGGGGGCGGCGGCGAGCCAAAGCCGAAGAAATCGCGCATCGATGGCGCTGCCTGTGCCGGTTGCTGCGGCGCCGGTGGCTTCTTCGGCGCAAGCTTTGGCGGGGCGATCGCCGCGGCCGCACCCGGCGTACCGCCATCGGGTGTCGTCGTGGCGACCGGCGTATCGCCCTTGGCCTGCTCGCGGCCGACTTCGCGGCGCGGCCAGGCATAATCGTCGGCGCGGCCGGCGGGCGCAGCCAGTGGCTCGCCCTTCACCATCGTCTTCGCAGCGAGCGCATCGACGGCGGCAGGACGTGAGCCCGGCCCACCCAGCAATTGATCGGTCGAGATCGAGGCCGCAACCAGCGGCACGATCGGACCGGCCAGCGGCCGCGGCGCGGGCTTGCCGGGTTCGGCACTGGTGTCGGGGGTCGCCGGTTCGCTCGGCAGCGCGATCGGGCCGGAGCGCCCGGCGAGCAGGCGGGTGATCTCGCGCTCGACATAGTGGGCGAGCTTGCGCGCGCCGGGTTTCGTGAAATAGACGCCGTCACCGCTGCGGAGCTGACGGATCTGGCCTTCGAAGTCCGGGCCCTTCTGCAAGAAGCGGCCGGCTTCGTCGACAAAGCCGTCCCAGACGTCGACATAGGTGATGCCGGCCTTGGCCGCGCCTTCGCGATAGAGCGAATCCAGGAACAGCATGTCCGCGGTGCCCTTGGGGCCACGGATGGCGGGCAGGCCGACCCAGAGCACCGGCACGCCCTTGGACTTGAGGACGTTGGCGAGCTCCTCGATCTTCTTGCCGTAGAGCTCGACCCAGCGCTCGTCGCGGAATTCGTAGAGGCCGTTCGGGTTGCGCGCGGTCTTCTCGGGCGCGGCGACCGCCGGTGCGTCAGCGTTGTCGGCATCATCCTGCGGCAGGTCGGCATCGGCCGGCTTGTCATCCGGCTTCGCGGCGGTGTCGCCGGGCTTGGCATCGCCAGGCTTGGCCGGTGGTTTGCCGCGCGCGCCCTTGTCGTTCTTCTTGTCCTTGTCCGTCGCCTTGTCCGATTTATCGGGTGCTGCCGCCTCGCGGATCGCGATGCGGTCGTTGAGGCCGAGCATCACCACGATCACGTCGGGCTTCTCGGTCTCGAGAATGCCTTTCGCAGCAGCGGTCCAGTCCGAGGGCTCGCCCTTGGGCTGGTACTTGATTAGGCCCGACGTGGTCTTGTGCTTGCGGATCACGCCCATGTCGGGCTGCTCGGTGTAGGCGTCCTCCAGGCCGTAGGCGAGCCAGTCAGCCATGGCGTCGCCGATCACCAGCACGTTCCTGTCGGGAATGGTGTCGCGCTTGGCCGGCGCCGGTGCGCGCGAAAAATCCTGGCGCGGCGCTTGCGGCTGTTGCTGCTGGAACGGCGCGAAGAAGTCGCCGCCGAACCATCCGCCGCCTCCGCCTCCGCCGTTGCGCGGCGGCGGCGGAGCCGAGCGCTGCGGCGGGCCGCCGAAGCCGGGGAAGTTGAAGAACTGCGCCGAGGCGGGTCCCGCGACCGACACCAGAATCGCAAGCGCCGTCCCCAGCGCGATCAGCGGGCCGGTCTCGGTCAGCACCTTGAACAGGGACTTCTTCGACATGCGATCTCGGCACGTGCAATAGGGATCAGGACAGGCTCGATATAATAACGGAATCGGGCGCCAAACGGGCAGATTCTCTTTCAGATTCTCTTCAGATCCTTGAGATTCTGGGCCCAGATTCTCGGCCCAGAATTATTGGCCCATACACGGCGAACCGCCGCCCCGGTCAAGACTGCCGGCCAAAATCCCTGTTCAGGGTTACTTTCGGCGCGATTTTACTGCCCCCGCAGCCGATTCAGCGCGTCGGAGGAGGCAAATCCATCCGCGGGGACCCCGATCGAGGCCTGGAAGTTGCGCAGGGCTTCCCGGGTCTGGCCGCCGAACTGGCCGTCGGGGGTGCCCCTGTAGAAGCCGCGCTGGGCCAGCAGCTGCTGGAGTTCCAGCCGCTCGGTCCGGGACAGCTCCCGTTCCTGCCGCGGCCAGGGCTGAACGAACGGCTGGCCGCCGCGGAGGCGATCGGCGAAATGGCCAATCGCCAGCGCATAGGCCTCGGCCGGGTTGTACTTCATGATGACCCGGAAGTTCTGCAGCATCAGGAAGCCGGGCCCTTGGGCACCGGCCGGCGCCAGCAGATAGGCCTTCTCGGCTGGATGCGGGAAGGGCTGGTTGGTCGGGCGCTTGAGGCCGAGCTTCTCCCACTGCGCTACCGTCATCGCCTTGGCGCGGTCGGCCAGCATGTAGTTGAAGCCTTGGGGCACCACGACCTCGTAGCCCCAGGTCTGGCCGGCCTGCCAGCCGTCCTTCTTCAGATTGTTGGCGGTCGACGCAATCAGGTCGGAGGGATTGTCGACGACGTCACGCCGGCCGTCGCCGTCGCCGTCCACGGCAAAGCGCTTGAACGCGGTCGGCATGAACTGGGTCGGGCCGAAGGCGCCGGCCCAGGAGCCGCGCAATTGTTCGGGCCTGAGATCGCCGCGGTTGAGGATCTCCAGCGCGGAGAGGAATTCGTCCTTGAAGTAAGCCTGGCGGCGGCCGATGCAGGCGAGCGTCGCGGTCGATTGCAGCACGCTGCGGTCGCCCATCTGCGTCGAGTAGTTGGACTCGATGCCCCAGATCGAGGCGATGACATAACGATCGACGCCGGTGGCTTTTTCGGTGGCCTCGAACTGCGCCTTGTATTTGGCCAGGACCTCGCGGCCCTTGGCGAGGCGGTTGTCGTTCACGAGGATGTCGAGATAATCCCAAATCGACTTGGTGAACTCGGGCTGCGAATCCATCAGGTCCATGATGCGCAGATCGGGCGCGAGGCCTTCAGTGAAGCGCTGGAAATTTTCCTGCGTGATGTTGCGCCGTGCGGCATCGGGCCACATGCCTGCGACGCAATTGTTGAAGTTACCCGCGGCCTCTCGGATCGCGGCGGCTGTCATCAGCGGATGCCCGGAGGCGCCATCCTCGCCGGTCCAAGGTTGAACTCCCGTTTGAGCGCCGCTGGGCCCGGGCGCTGCTGGCGAAGGCGCCTGGTTCGGGCCGGAGAAAATACCGCCGAACAGATTGGACAAACCGTTCTGAGCCTGCGCGCTGGCGGGAAGTGGGAACAGCAGGGCGGTCGCAATCATCGTCGCACCGGTCACGGACCCGCCCCGTTTTGCCAGCCCTGCCATTGATTGCATCATGTCCACACCTGTCCGGCCAAAATCCGCCATCAGGAGGCCTGGTTACGGTTGCCAACAGCTTAACAAAGGTGAAATTTTGATGGTGGCCTTTTTCTTAACTCTGTGAGGATGAGGCCCCACATCCGCCTTTGTTGGCGGCTGCAAACAAGCTAGCAAGATGCCATTGCTCCCTTCACGTGTTCCTCAGGTATTCGATCAATCCCATGAAAATCCGCAAAGCCGTATTTCCCGTTGCCGGCCTCGGCACCCGCGTCCTGCCCGCCACCAAGGCGATGCCGAAGGAAATGCTGACGATCGTCGACAAGCCGCTGATCCAGTACGTCTATGACGAGGCCCGGGAAGCCGGCATCGAGCACTTCATCTTTGTCACCGGCCGCAACAAAAGTGTCATCGAAGATCATTTCGACCGGATGTTCGAGCTCGATGCGACGCTGGCCGCGCGCGGCAAGAAGACCGAGCAGGACGTTCTGGCGCAGAACCAGCCGGAGGCCGGCGCCGTCAGCTTCACCCGCCAGCAGGCGCCGCTCGGCCTCGGTCACGCGGTCTGGTGCGCACGCGACATCGTCGGCAACGAGCCGTTCGCGGTCGTGCTGCCGGACGAGCTCGTGCTCAATTCGCCCGGCTGCCTGAAGCAGATGATCGACACCGCCAGCAAGCTCGGCGAAAAATCCAATGTCATCGCGGTCGAGGCGGTGCCCGACCATCTGACCCATCAATACGGCATCTGCGGCGTCGGCAAACGCACCGGCAAGATGTTCGAGGTCGACGGCATGGTCGAGAAGCCGGCCAAGGGCACCGCGCCCTCCAACCTCTCGATCACCGGCCGCTACATCCTGCAGCCGGAGATCTTCAAGATCCTGGAGACCCAGGAGCGCGGCGCCGGCGGAGAGATCCAGCTCACCGATGCCATGATCGGCCTCGCCAGATCGCAAAGCTTCTACGGCGTCGAGTTCGAGGGCGAGCGCCATGATTGCGGCTCCAAGCCCGGCTTCCTCCGCGCCAACATCGCCTACGGCCTGAAGCGGCCGGAGCTGCGTGACGGGCTCATTGCGGAAATGAAGAAGTATTTGGGGCAGTAGCGCTCCGCTCGTCATTGCGAGGAGCGAAGCGACGAAGCAATCCAGGCTGTCTTCGCGGAGACAGTCTGGATTGCTTCGCTTCGCTCGCAATGACGGAACGAAACCCTCACGCCACCAGCGACAGCTTCGGCAAGCTTGCGACCACCGACTGGTTGCGGCCGCCGGCTTTTGCGGCGTAGAGCGCCTTGTCGGCGGCGGCGACCAGGATCGGCCAGTCCATGCCGGTGGTGGGAACGAGGCTCGCGATGCCGCAGGACACCGTCGAGCTCGTGTGGTCGTCGGACCATCCCTGCACCTTGGCGCGGATCGTCTCGGCCACCAGGAGGGCGTCCGTGACCGAGGTGCCCGGCAGCAGCACGGCGAATTCCTCACCGCCATAGCGCGCGGCGCAGTCGCCGGCGCGGCTCACCGAATCGGAAATGCAGATGGCGATGCCGACCAGCACCTGGTCGCCGGCCTGGTGGCCGAACGTGTCGTTGTAGGCCTTGAAGTGATCGGCATCGATCATCAAGAGCGCGATCGGCGTCTGCTGCCGCATCGCGCGGCGCCATTCGACGTCGATCACCTGGTCGAACTTGCGGCGGTTCTTCAGGCCGGTGAGCGCGTCGGTCGTCGCCATCTCCTCGAGCTTGCGCTCGGCCTCGGCGCGCCGGCCGATCTCGCGCGCGAGCACCAGCGTCGATGCCAGCATGAACAGGCTGAGCGCCACGACCACGGCGCCGATGCGGTAGGCTTCCCTCTGCCAGAGCTCGAACACGGTGTTCAGTGGCTTACCTGCCACCACGAATAGCGGGCTGGTCCCACCGCTGCGGACATAGAGCCGCGGCGTGCCGTCGATCGGCCCCTGTCCGGCGAATGCGCTGCCGACCTTCAGATTTTCGGCCTTCCAGACCGGCCGGTCGGCCAGATTCGTGCCGATCACGTCGAGATCAAACGGCCGCCGCATCATGACGGTACGGTCGCGCCTGAGCACGGTGATGGTATCGTCGGGATCGAGGCTCAGCCGCTCGAACAATTCGTGGAAATAGCTGAAGCGGATCGATCCGGCGACGACGCCGAGAAAGCCGCCGTCGGTATCGCTGATGCGCCGGCTCAGCACGATCGAATAAGCGCCGCGGAACAGCATGGGACGGCTGATGAAGAGCCCGGCTTGCGGATTGTCCCGATGGGCCTTGAAGTAATCCTCGTCGCCCCGGTTCACGACAACGGGATCGAGCGTCGAGGCGTCAATGGTCAACCGGCCGTCGGCGTCGAACACCTGGATCGCGCCGAAATGCCTCGCCGTGGTCGAATGGTCGAACAGGATGAGGTGACGGATCGGCTTCGAGACCGTGGCGATTTCCGGCAGCAGCATGTTGCTGGCGACCGCCTTAAGGGCCAGATCGTAGATCTCGATGTTGCGGCTGACGTCGGACTCGATGGTCGTCGCCAGGTTTTCCAGCGTCTGGCGGGCGAGCGCCTCCTCGCCGCGGCGCATGTCCAGCATGACGTTGACGCAAATGGCGGAAAAGCCGATCACCGTCACCACGGACGAGATGATCAGCAGCTTCGCCGAAAGCCGCCATGGCCGGCGGGCCGTGACGTCGCGCCATCGAGACAACATCGTTTGCTCCCGACACCAGTGAATGCGCCCGAAAGCTTGAGTAGTGTTTAAGCCGGGACGGCGCTGCCGGAATGAGTTAAAAATTGGTTTCCGCGGCTCACGTTTTTGGGCAAAGCGAAGCTTCGACCAGCGAAGAGGACAGCGGTGAACGACTACGACGCGTTGCGCGATTATCTGATGCGGCAGAAGCAGGCGGAATTCGTGCTGACCTATGAACAGATCGAAGAGATTATCGGCGCGGCCCTGCCGCGCGCGGCGAATCGTGCCTCATGGTGGGACAGCCTGCGCAGCCCGGATATCCAGATGCCGCAACGCGAAGCCTGCCTGGCCGCGGGTTTCAAGGCGATGCGGATGCCGGACGGTGCGAGCGTGCGGTTCACCAAGCTGAAGAGTGACCGGCGCAGGCCTGGGTGAGGCGAAGGGAAAGTCAGCTCGCCGCTTCCAGGCGCACTTCCGTGAGCAGGCGCATCGCGGCGTCGGCATCCATGGGTTCGCCAAAGGCAAACCCTTGCGCGTATTCGCAGCCCATCTGGTAGAGCTCGACCGCGTCGGAATCGGTCTCGGCACCTTCGGCGACCACGGCCATGCCGAGGTCGTGCGCGAGCGCGATGATGGACTTCAGGATCACCGGGCGGGTGCCGCGGTTGGTGGTGCGCACGAAGGACTGGTCGATCTTGATGGTGTCGAACGGGAAGCGCTGCAGATAGGCCAGCGACGAATGGCCGGTGCCGAAATCGTCGAGCGACAGCCCGGTGCCGAGTTCGCGGATGCGCGTCAGCATCTGCGCCGCGTGCTCCGGATTCTCCATCACCAGCGATTCCGTCAGCTCCAGCTTCAGCGTGCCGCGCGCGACCGAGGAGCGCGACAGCACGGTGCGGATGTCGTGGATCAGATCGTGGCGCAGCAATTGGCGCGAGGAGACGTTGACCGATGCGAAGATCGGCTCGCGCGAGCGCATCGCGCGCTGCCAGATCGAGAGCTGCTTGGCGGTCTGGTCGAGCACGAACATGCCGAGGTCGATGATCAGGCCGGTCTCTTCCGCGATGGTGATGAATTCCGAGGGCGCCATGCGTCCGAGCTTGGGATGATCCCAGCGCACCAGCGCCTCGAAGCCGGCGACCGAACGGTCTTCAAGCCGCACGATCGGCTGGTACAGGATCGTGAGCTCCTGCCGCTCGATGGCGCGGCGCAGTTCGCTCTCCAGCGTCAGCCGGTCGGTTTTTCGCGCGCGCATCGCGGACTTGTAGACGTCGATGCGGTCGCCGCCGATGCGCTTGGAGTGATACATCGCGAGCTCGGCGTCCTTGATGATCTCGTCCGTGAGCTGAACTTGCGGATCGGACAAGGCGAGGCCGATCGAGGCCGTGAGAAAGATTTCGCGTTCGTTGAAGGCGATCGGCGCGCGGATGGTCTTGCGGATGGTCTCGGCGAAGGCGGTGATGCGGGCGGGGTCCTGCTCCGAGAGCAGGATCAAGCCGAACTGGTCGCCCGCGAGCCGCGCCAGCGTATCCTGCGGCTTCAGGATGCGGGTGAGGCGGCGGGCCAGCGTCAGCAGGATGGAATCGCCGACCGCGATGCCGACGGAATCGTTGACCTGCTTGAAGCGGTCGAGGTCGATCACCATCAGCGTCGGCCGCAGCGTCGGCATGGTCTTGGCGAAATGCGCGACGGCGCCGAGCCGGTCCATGAACAGCTTGCGGTTGGGCAGGCCGGTGAGATTGTCATGCACCGAATCGTGCAGCAGGCGCTCCTCGGCGTTGCGCAGCTCGGTGACGTCGGTGAGGGTGCCGACCACGCGCGAGACCTCGCCGTCGGAGCCGACCACCGGGCGCGCCTTCAGCGCGAACCACATGAAGTGACCGTCCGGCGTGCGCAGGCGGAAATCCTGCACCAAGCGGCCGCGGCGCTGGTCGAGCACGCTGTCGAGCGCGGCGCGGAAACGGTCCTGGTCGAGCGGGTGCAGCACTTCGAGCCAGGAGGCGGCCGGGCCTTCCAGCGTGCCGCGCTTGAGGCCGAGCAGGGCCTCGGTCTCAGGGCTGGTAAAGACCTTGTCGGCGGACACGTCCCAGTCCCAGATCAAATCGCCGGAACCGGCCAGCGCCAGCGCGCGGCGCTCGATGTCGGAGACGACGCCGGTGGTGGCGCCGCCGCCGGCGAACGCATGCTGCATCACCGTGAAGCCGATCAGCATCACGATCAGCACGAGGCCGCCGAGCAGCGCAGGGCCGACGATGTCGTTGGTGACGGAGCCTGCGACCGTCATGCCGGCCGCGACCACCCAGACCACCAGCAGGAACCAGGTCGGGATCAGCAGCACAGCGCGGTCGAAGCCGTGGGTGGAGAGATAGACGATCAGCGCGAAGCCGGCGAAGGCAATCAGCACCAGCGATATGCGCGCGATGCCGGAGGCCACCGCAGGGTCGAACAGGGCCAGCGCCACCAGTGATCCCAGGAACGCGAGCCAGCCCACGGTGATGTGGGAATAGCGCACGTGCCATCGACTGAGATTGAGATAGGCGAACAGGAACACCAGCAGCGTCGCCGCCAGGATCGCCTCACCCGCCGCGCGCCAGATGCGCTCGGCGTTGTTCGACATGTCGAGCACCTTGCCCCAGAAGCCGAAATCGACGCCGATATAGACCAACACCGCCCAAGCCAGCGCCGCGGCGGCCGGGAACATGATGCTGCCCTTGACCACGAACAGGATTGTCAGCACCAGCGCCAGCAAGCCGGAGATGCCGATCACGATGCCCTGGTACAGCGTGAACGAGTTGACCTTGTCCTTGTAGGATTCCGGCTCCCACAGATAGAGCTGCGGCAGCTTGTCGGTGCGCAGCTCCGCGACGAAGGTGACGACCGCGCCGGGATCGAGGGTGACGCGGAAGACGTCGGCGGTCGGGCTCTCCTGCCGCTCCGGCCGGTCGCCGGTCGAGGGCGTGATGGTCGCGATGCGCGACAGCCCGAGGTCGGGCCACAGCAGCCCCGAGGAGACGATACGGTAATGCGGAGCGACGATCAGGCGGTCGAGCTGGTCGTCGGTGTTGTTGGCGAGCGCGAACACCACCCAGTTCTGGCCGCCTTCGCGGGCGCGCACCTCGATGCGGCGGACGATGCCGTCGGTGCCGGGCGCGGTCGAGACCTGGATGCGGTCGGCGTCGCTGCGCTGATGCTCGAGCACGCCGGTGAGGTCGATCGCGGGCGCGTCACCGCGGACGCTGACAGCGTCCAGCGCGCGCGCCGGGAACGCGCAGACGAGAATCATGAGGCCCAGCGCTATGGGCGCGAGGCACCTGATCAGACGCAAGGTCAGTTCTCCGCGTTCGACGCAAACTCTTCGGTGCAGGCTCTTCGGTGCACGGCGTTTTCCGAACGGAACAAGGTGGTTCGGTGCGTCGCGATAGATGCCACGAAAGCAAGGAAAATCAAAGGGTTTCCGGCTTGCCCTGTGGGCCGTTGGCCTAGACCTCCAACACAATTTTGCCAATATGTGCCGAGGTTTCCATCCGCCGGTGCGCGTCGGATGCCTTTTCCAGCGGGAAAGTGCTGTCCATCAGCGGCTTGACGCGGCCTTCGCGCAAAAGCGGCATCACTTTCGCCTCGATCGCGGCCACCATCGCCGCCTTGTCCGCATTACTACGGGGGCGCAGCGTCGAGCCGGTATGGGTCAGGCGCTTCACCATCACCTTGGCGATGTTGACGGTGACCTTGGGCCCGTTGAGGGTCGCGATCTGCACGATGCGGCCGTCGAGCGCTGCGGCGTCATAGTTGCGATCGACATAGTCGCCGGCGACCATGTCGAGGATCAGATTGGCGCCGGCATTGTTGGTCTCCGCCTTGACCACGGCGACGAAGTCTTCGGTCTTGTAGTTGATGGCACGATCCGCGCCGAGCTTGAGGCAGGCATCGATCTTGTCCTGCGATCCCACGGTGACGATCACCTTGGCGCCGAAAGCTTTTGCGAGCTGGATCGCCATGGTGCCGATGCCGGAAGAGCCGCCGTGGATCAGCAGCGTCTCGCCGGCCTTCAGGGCGCCGCGCTCGAACACATTGTGCCAGACCGTCATCAGTGTTTCCGGCAGTGCGCCGGCTTCCTTGATCGACAGCGACGGCGGCACGCTCATCGCCTGACCGTCCTGCGCGATGCAGTACTGCGCATAACCGCCACCGGCGACCAGCGACATCACCTTGTCACCGATCTTGTGCCGCTTGGCGTTGCTGCCGACGGCCACCACTTCGCCGGCGATTTCGAGGCCGGGCAGGTCGCTGGCGCCGGGCGGCGGCGGATAGGCGCCGGAGCGCTGCGCGACATCGGGCCGGTTGACGCCGGCGGCCTGCACCTTGACCAGGATCTCGTCGGGGCCGGGCTGCGGCAGCGCCCGTTGTTCCGGCACCAGCACCTCCGGTCCGCCGGGTTTCGAGATGGCGACCACGGTCATTTGCGCGGGCAGCTTGTCCATGATGTGTCCTTGAGCAAAGGTGCGGGATGGAACGAGGCCATTGCTTAGCCAGCGCGGTGCAGGCTGGCAACCGCCTCAGCCGCTTGTGAGGCGAACGCAGGAGGAACCAGGATGGCGATGGAAGACGACGACCGCCCGCGCAAGAAGATCAGCCATGACATCGGACAGGATCTCTCACTCTTGTCGGTGGAGGAACTGACCGACCGCATCGCGCTTCTCAAGGGCGAGATCGCAAGATTGGAAGAAGCCGCAACAAAGAAGCGCGCCTCGCGTGATGCGGCCAACAGCGTTTTCAAGAAGTAGCGGATTGGAAGAGGAGCGCCAGCCACTTCCACGGCGTCATGGCCGGGCACGTCCGAAGGACGGCGTCGCTTCCGCTCGCCTATGTCCCGGCCATCACGTTCTTGATCTTTCGCCGAAGGAGAGGACGTGGAAGCCCGGGCATGACGGGCAGTTTGTTCCGCGGGCCCACTCGGCCACTGACCGACATGGCTAACGAACCCTCAAGATAATCGCTCGTTTACTCCACATTAAGCTTTCGAGTTTATGACTGGGAACTGTCCTCGTTTGGACACCGAGTGGCTCCTGTCCACTCTGTTTGACGCCTCCCTGTTATCAACTTTCAAAGCCGCCGGTTTTCCGGCGGCTCTTTTTTTGCGCCCAGCTCCGCCTTTTTGCGTCTCGCCGCGGTTGAATTCCGGGCAAAGACCCGCGGAAACCATATCCGCGCTTGTCACTGGACTCGGCGTCTCGCCCGCGCAATGATTTGTTCATCATAAGCCGGTGCCAAAGCCGGGCGTCAGACAGTTGCGTAAGGGGCGTTAACCATGGAACGTTTGCAAGCCGAAGGCGCTCTCGTTCAACTCAGCGAGCGGTTCACCAATTCTGCGGCGTTCGGCGTCCTCTTCCGCGAGGGCATGGACTTGGTCGAGGAGACCGCCGCCTATCTCGATGGCGCCGGCCGCACCGAGGCCAAGGCGCTCGATCGTGCCGTCAGCCTCACCTATGCGACCGAGAGCATGCGTCTGACCACCCGCCTGATGCAGCTCGCCTCGTGGCTGCTGCTGCACCGCGCCGTGAAGGAAGGCGAGATGACGCTGGGCCAGGCCAATCGCGAAAAGACCAAGGTCAAGCTCTCCGCCGCCGATCCCGGCTCAACCGACACCATCGAGAAGCTGCCGTCGCAGCTCCAGGACCTGATCCATCGCTCGATGAGCCTTCAGACCCGCGTGCGCCGCCTGGACAACACCATCCACACCCCGCCGGTCGATCATTCCTCGATCGGCAACCCGCTGGTGCCGCATCTCAACGCGTTGAAGGCGGCGTTCGAGCGGTAAGCTCCCGTCATCGCGACGAGCGCCCCCAAAACAAAAAACGCCTCCGGCTCTCCGGGGGCGTTTTCGTCTCCAGCCTCGAGGGGCCGGATCAATCCTTTTTGAGAAAGCCCGAAAACTTCTTCTGGAAGCGCGAGACGCGGCCGCCGCGATCCAGCAGCTGCGCGTTGCCGCCGGTCCAGGCCGGGTGCGACTTGGGGTCGATGTCGAGGTTCAGCGTGTCGCCTTCCTTGCCCCAGGTGGAGCGGGTCAGGTACTCGGTTCCGTCGGTCATCACGACCTTAATCGTATGATAGTTCGGGTGAATTTCGGCTTTCATGGCAATTCCTCGGCGCCCCGGCGCCTCACTTGAGTGGCTATCGAATGACGGATTTGGCGGGGTCTATACCCCACGGGCCCCTGTAAAACAAGCCATTGCAAGCCTTTTGAGGGCCTTAGCGGGCCGGGCTGCCCCCTAAGGGACTTCCCGGATTTGCCACTCCCGCTCGCCCGGCCTATTTGGGACGGACCACCTTCTCTTTGTCTTTTGGTCGGATCTCATGAGCGCAGTAGAACGGCTTGAAACCGGGCCCGCGGAAGCCCCGTCGATCGAGGCCGACCTGATCGAGGCGCCGGCGAAGAGCCGCGCGAAGCTGCGGCCGCTGTTGGCGCTCGCGCCCTATGTCGCCCGCTATCGCGGCCGGGCGGCGCTGGCCTTTGTCGCGCTGACGATCGCGGCGCTGACCACCCTGCTGGTGCCGGTCGCGGTGCGCAGGATGATCGATTTCGGCCTGACGCCTGAGGGCATCGAGCTGATCAACAGTTACTTCTCGGTGATGATCGCCGTCGTCGCCGTGCTCGCGCTGGCGAGTGCCGCGCGCTACTACCTCGTAATGACGATCGGCGAGCGCATCGTCGCCGATCTCAGGCGCGACGTCTTCGCCCATCTGCTCTCGCTGTCGCCGGCCTTCTTCGATTCCGCGCGCAGCGGCGAGCTGGTGTCGCGCCTCACCGCCGACACCACGCAGATCAAATCCTCCGTTGGCGCCTCGGTCTCGATCGCGCTGCGCAATCTGATGATGTTCTTCGGTGCCGCGGCGATGATGGTGATCACCAGCCCGCGTCTGTCGGGATTCGTGCTGCTGGCGATTCCCCTGATCGTGCTGCCGCTGGTCGCCTTCGGGCGCTGGGTGCGGCGGCTGTCGCGCAACGCGCAGGACACGCTGGCCGAGGCCTCCGCCTATGCGAGCGAGCTGGTCGGTGCGATCCGTACCGTGCAGGCCTATACCAGCGAGAGCCTCGCCGAGAGGCGCTTCGGCGGCGAGGTCGAGCAGGCCTATGAAGCCGCGCGCACCTCCACGCAGGCGCGTGCCGTGCTCACCGCCATCATCATCTTCATCGTGTTCGCAAGCGTGGTCGCGATCCTCTGGATCGGTTCGCACGACGTGCTGACCGGCACCATCACGCCGGGCCGGCTCGGCCAGTTCGTGCTCTATGCGGCCTTCGCCGCGGCCGGCCTCGGCCAGCTCAGCGAAGTCTGGGGCGAGATCTCGGCGGCATCAGGCGCTGCCGAGCGCCTGTTCGAGATCCTGCATGTGCAGCCCGACATCACCGCGCCCGCGTCGCCGCGCGCGCTGCCGGTGCCGGCGCGCGGCGAAGTCGGCTTCGACCAGGTCAGCTTCGCCTATCCGGCGCGGCGCGACGTCAATGTGCTCGATGCCGTGTCGTTCGCCGTGCGTCCCGGCGAGAAGGTCGCGATCGTCGGTCCGTCCGGCGCCGGCAAGAGCACGATCTTTCATCTCTTGTTGCGCTTCTACGATCCGCGCAGCGGCGCGATCTCGCTCGACGGCGTGCCGGTCAAATCCGCCGATCCCCGTGAATTCCGTTCGCGCATTGCGCTGGTGCCGCAGGAATCCAACGTGTTCGCGGCCAGTGCCCGCGACAACATCCGCTTCGGCCGGCCCGATGCCACCGATGCCGAGGTCGAGCGCGCGGCCGAGCTGGCGCACGCCGCCGAGTTCATCCGCCGCCTGCCCGAAGGTTTCGACACCCCGCTCGGCGAGCGCGGCGTGACGCTGTCCGGCGGCCAGCGCCAGCGCATCGCGATTGCGCGCGCGATCCTGCGCGATGCGCCGCTGCTGCTTCTGGACGAAGCCACCTCCGCGCTCGATGCCGAAAGCGAGACGTTGGTGCAGACCGCGCTGGAAGAGCTGATGCGCCACCGCACCACGCTCGTCATCGCGCACCGCCTCGCAACCGTCTTGTCGTGCGACCGCATCTTGGTGATGGACCAGGGCCGGATCGTCGAGCAGGGCACGCATGCGGAGCTCGTCGCTGCGAACGGGCTCTATGCCAGGCTGGCGAGGTTGCAGTTCGAGGGGGCGTGAGGCGAGGTAGTCTGGACTGCCGCTTCATTCAGGCTGTCATCCCCCCGCGCAGGCGGGCGATCCAGTACTCCGAGACGGAAGTGATCAAGCGATAAGCCGCGGCGTACTGGATTCCCCGCCTTCGCGGGGAATGACAGCGGAGCTTTTGGCGAGAGCGTCGCACCACGTGGTCTCCCTTCGTAGCCGGGTCGATAGCGGACATTTGTCGATCTGATCGGCTGCGCGATTCGAATCGGCCACATCGTAAGGTGATCGATGGAAGCGGCGCTGCTGGCTGTCGCAGAACATGGGCGTCGTCGTTTTGATGAGTTTCGGAATGCTCGTCGTTGGCTTCCGGAATTTCGGACAGCGTTGGCGCGCCCGGAGGGAGTGGACGGCCGCGGCTGCTGAAGCTAGGGTTCGGGCCGACCCAGGAGACGCCAAATGCCTTATTCGACAGCCGACCAGACCCGAGGCGAGCGCAACGGCAAGCTTGTCGCCGACGTCTTCTGCGCGCTCTTGCTTGCTACCTTTTCCGTGGTCTTCTTCGGTTGGCTCGGCGGTCTGGCCGCCTTCATTGTCGTCGAAAGTTGCCTGCTCGCAATCGATTGGGTGGTTCCTAGCAAGAACGATGCGGCAGGCGTTGTTCGTTGAGCTGACGGAGTGGACGGTGTTGTGAATGATTGTTCTGATCGGTCCGGTACTGTTCATCCTCCTCATCCTGTTCGCTATTCGACAGCAGATGCGCGGCCTTGCGGGGTGGAAAGCGGCGCTGCTTGTTGTCGCTGGTAGCGGCGTCATCGTTGTGCTGAGTTTCGGATTGCCCATCGTGGGCTTCCGGAATTTCGGATAGGGCAGCCCGCGCCCTGAGCCGAGTGGATGAACCTTGCAGTTCCCCCGGATGTGGCGCCTAATCAGGTATCGCCGGCCAAAGGCTCGTCCGTAGGCGTCGGTGCCTGAGAGATGATTTGTGCTCCCGCCTCAATGGGAGTGCGCCTCATGGCCCCGCCATTCAGCAAGGAAACCCACGAACTTTTGGAGCGGGCGCAGCGAGCGATCGATGAGTCGATCCGGCTTCGCGAAGACAGCCAACGCGCGATCCGCCAAGCCGAAAGCTGGCAGTTCGAGCTTGAACTCCGCTTGAGCCGAGAGCGCACCGCGGCGAGTTGACGGCAGCACTGCTTATCAGCACTTCGGCGACAGCGCCGGCACGTTCGGCCATGGCCAGTTCTTCCAGCTCCCGTCCTCATCAACGCAGGCCGATGGCCCAAGGCCATTCGTCGGAGCACTCGTCGTCTTGAACGGCGTGGCGAGGTGCTGGTCGACATAGCTCGTCGAAACATATCCGGCGACGATGACGCCGAGCAGGACCGAAGACCCCTTGGCCAGATCGCTCAATTTCATCGGTCATCTCCATCCGCTTGCCGGCGCAACTTGCGGGCACAACGACTAGCTGACGTCCTGGGATCCCGACGTGACGGCCGTCACGCGTCCAGAATCAAGATCGCCAGAATCTAAGGTTGCCAAATCATCTTCAGCACCGGACGTCCCGAGGTCGGGTTCACCTCGTCGCCGGCATGCGCGAAGCCTTTGCGCTCGTAGAAGCGGATGGCGCGGCTGTTGTCCTTGTTGACAAGCAGCGTCACGCCCGCCGGTGACAGGCGCTTGGCCTCATCCACCAGCAGCCGCGCCGCGTCCGAGCCCCAGTGCGCGGGATCGACCACGAGCTGGTCGAGATAACCGTCGCCGTCGATGGTGACGAAGCCGGTCAGCGCGCCGTCCTGCTCCGCGACCACGATCGAAGCCTTCGGCACCAGCTCCTTGCGCCAGCGCTCGCGCCACCAGTCCAGGCGGGCCGCGAAGTCGATCTGCGGATAGGCCTGCTGCCAGGTGCGATGCCACAGGTCAATCGAGGCGGCCTCGTCCTCGGGACGGTAACGGCGGAGGTGGAGGGCGCTCACTACCGCTCCGTCAGCTTCAGCTCGATGCGGCGGTTGCGCTTGTAGGCTTCCTCGGTGTTGGCCGTGTCGAGCGGCTGGAATTCGCCGAAGCCGGCGGCGACCAGGCGCTGGGCCGGCACGCCGAGCGAGATCAGGTACTGCACCACGGAGATCGAGCGCGCGGCCGAGAGGTCCCAGTTCGACTTGAAGTTCGGACCGTTGACCGGGCGCACGTCGGTATGGCCGTCGACACGCAGCACCCAGGGGATCTCGTTCGGGATTTTCTTGTCGAGATCGATCAGCGCGGTTGCGAGCGTGTCGAGCTCGGCGCGGCCTTCGGGCAGCAGCACCGCCTGTCCGGTGTCGAAGAACACTTCGGACTGGAATACGAAGCGATCGCCGACGATGCGGATGTCGGGGCGGTTGCCGAGGATGGCGCGCAGGCGGCCGAAGAATTCCGAGCGATAGCGCGACAATTCCTGCACGCGCTGCGCCAGGGCGACATTCAGGCGAGAGCCCAGGTCGGCGATGCGATTTTGCGATTCCTTGTCGCGCTTCTCGCTAACGTCGAGCGCCTCTTCCAGCGCGGCCAATTGCCGCCGCAGCGCGCTGATCTGCTGGTTCAGCACCTCGATCTGCGCCAGCGCCCGGGCCGAAACCGCCTTCTCGGAATCCAGCGCCTTGCCGAGCTCGGAGGACTTGCCTTGCGCATCGTTGCCGGCCGCGGCGAGCCCCTCATAGAGGCCCTTGATGCGGTCGCGCTCGCTCTCGGCCGAAGCGAGGCCGGCTTTCAGTGACGAGACCTGGTCGTCGAGCGTGAGCTTGCCGAGCTTCTCCAGCGACAGTAATTCGTTGAGCTGCGCGATCTTGGCGTTGAGCTGCTCCAGCGCCTTGTCCTTGCCGGTGACCTCCTGCGACAGGAAGAACTGCACGACCAGGAACACCGACAGCAGGAACACGATCGACAGCACCAGCGTCGACAGCGCGTCGACGAAGCCGGGCCAGTAGTTGAAGGAGGTATCGCCGCGGCGACCGCGCGCCAGTGCCATGTCGCTAACCCTTCTCGGGCTGACGCGCGATGCGCTCCAGCAGGCGCCGGATCTCGCGGTTCTGCTCGCCCTGGCCGTCGGCCCATTCGCGGATCATCTGCTGCTCGGTCCGCATATGCGAGACCAGCGCCTGGATGGCTTCGGCGAGGCTCGCCATCGCCGCGGTGGTGCCGCGGCTGCCGCTGCCTTCCTCGAGCACGGAGCGTAAGCGCTCGACGACGGCCTGAAGCTCGCCGCTGGCAATGCCACCGCCAGTGCCGGCAACAGCCACCTCGCCGCTGCCATATTCGCGCACGGTGGTGGCAAGCCAGTCTTCGAGGTCGGTGTAGAAACGGTTCTGCGCCTGGCTCGATTGCAGGTCGAGGAAGCCCAGGATCAGCGAGCCGGCGAGGCCGAACAGCGAGCTCGAGAACGAGATGCCCATGCCGCCGAGCGGGGCGGCCAGCCCCTCCTTCAGCGTGTCGAACAGGGCGCCGGAATCGCCGCCGACCTTGAGCCCGTCGATCACCTTGCCGACCGAGCCGACCGTTTCGATCAGGCCCCAGAAGGTACCGAGCAGGCCGAGGAAGACCAGAAGCCCGGTCATGTAGCGGGAGATGTCGCGGGCCTCGTCGAGGCGGGTCGCGATCGAATCGAGCAGGTGCCGCATGGTGGTCTGGGTGATCGACATCCGCCCGGTGCGCTCGCCGCCGAGGATCATCGCCATCGGCGCCAGCAGCTTGGGGTGGCGGGCGGGCGCAAGGCCGGGATCGGCGATGCGGAAATTGTTGACCCAGGAGACTTCGGGATACAGCCGGATCACCTGGCGGAAGGCCAGGATGATGCCGATGAACAGCACGCCGCCGATCAGGGCATTGAGGCCGGGATTGGCGAAGAAGGCCTGGATGATCTGCTTATAGAGCACCACGCCCACCAGGGTGCAGAGCACCAGGAAGACCAGCATCCGCACCAGGAAGACGCTGGGCGAGGATAGCTTGGTGTATTCGATGTCGAGGGAGGAGCGGGGCGAGGCGCCTGGCGGCATGGCCGGTATCATCCGTTAACTTGCTTGCGGCGCGCACTATGGCACAGCGCCAGCCCAAAAAAAGCGCCGGATGCGCCGATTTCGGGGAGAGCTGGGGAACCCAAGGCTGAAACCGGCTTTGGTAAGGACGTACTTTGCAAATCGTCGGCATTCCACAGGTTCAAGTCGCACTTTTCCCCTGGCGCCAAAACCCGCCGCCCAAGACGGAGTCGTCGCATGAGCGTCGTGTCCGCGATCATCGGGACTGCCGAACGGGTGCCGTTGCCTGATGTCGTGATCCGCGCGGCGATCCAGCGCCTGTGCTCGCGCACGGTGACGCGCCTGTCCGCGCTGGGCGGGGCGGACGATGCCGCCTTCGCCGGGCGGATGATGCTGCGGCCGATCGCCGAGGACGCGGATGCCGAGCACGACGAGGTGCCCGCTTCGTTCTTTGCGAAGGTGCTCGGCCCCAACCGCAAATACTCCTGCTGCTTCTACAAGACCGACGCGACCACCTTGCGGGAGGCCGAGGAGGAGGCGCTGCGTCAGACCGCCGAGCATGCCGCTCTCGCCGATGGTCAGACCATCCTCGAACTCGGCTGCGGCTGGGGCTCGCTGTCGCTGTGGATGGCGCGGCAGTTTCCGCACGCCAAGGTGACGGCGGTGTCGAGCTCGCAGGCGCAGCGCGCCCATATCGAGGAAGAGGCGCGGCTGCGCGGTCTTCTTAATCTGCGGGTGGTCTGCGCGGACATCAACGTGTTCGCGCCCGACGGGCAATTCGACCGCATCGTGTCGGTCGAAATGTTCGAGCATGTGATGAACTGGCGCAAGCTGATGACGCGCTTGCGATCATGGCTCGCGCCGGAGGGGCGGTTCTTCATGCACATCGTCGCCCATCGCTCCGGCTCTCACCTGTTCGACCGGGCCGATCGCGACGACTGGATCGCGCAGCGCGTCTCCACGGGCGGGCTGATGCCGAGCCATCACCTCGTCAGGCAATTCGACGATATTTTCACAGTCGAGAAGGAATGGTGCTGGAGCGGCACGCACTATCAGCGCACCGCCAACGACTGGCTCGCCAATTTCGACGCGCATCGCTGTTTCATCGAAGCGGCCTTGCGCAACATCCATGGCGAGGAGACCGCCCAGCGAATGCGACGCTGGCGCTGGTTCTTTCTCGCGACCTCGGGCCTGTTCGGCTATGCCGACGGAACCGAGTGGGGCGTCAGCCACTACCGCATGAAGGCGGCGGGGTAATTGCGGTCTTCTGACGCAGCACGCGGTGATGGAACCGGACTCACAATCGGGTGAGACGCGAAAAACGCCGTGAACTCAGCACCCTAGGCCGTGTGACATTGGGCCGCCCGCAAGGTGCGTTGCGTCGCAGCACGTCCGCTCTATTTTGACCGCATCAGCCGCGTGCCATGGCCCAGAACGGGCCTCGCGCCGAGCGGGATCGGTTTCAACAATATCGGGGCACCCCATTTCATGTCAGGACTTCGCGCGCGATCGGCATGCGTTGCAATGATGCTCGCGGCCTTTACGCCGCTGTTGGCGGGCTGCGACGAATCCAGCTCCGCCATTTCAGCCGCCCAGCCCAACGACCCCGACGTCAGCATCGTCATCGTCAAGCCGCAGCCGCGTGCCGTGGTGCGCGAGCTGCCGGGCCGCATTGCGCCGACGCGCGTCTCCGACGTGCGGCCGCGCGTGTCCGGCATCGTGGTCGAGCGCCTGTTCCGGCAGGGCAGCGAGGTGAAGGCCGGCGATCCACTGTATCGGATCGATCCGCGTCCGTTCGAGGTCGAGGTGATGGCCAACGAGGCTGCGGTCGCCAAGGCCGAGGCCGCGTTGATGCAGTCCCAGCAGCAGGCGCGCCGCATCGCCACGCTCACCAGCCAGCGCGCCGCGCCCGAAGCCGAGAACGAGAAGGCGATCGCGGCCGAGCGCCAGGCCCATGCCGAGGTCGAGGGCCGCAAGGCCGATCTCGCGCGCGCAAAGCTCAATCTCGACTATGCCACCGTACGCGCGCCGATCGACGGCGTCGTCGGTGCCGCCCTGGTCAGCGAGGGCGCGCTCGCGGTCCAGAACGAGACCAATCTGGCCACCATTCAGCAGCTCGATCCGATCTATGCGGATTTCACCCAGTCGGTGAACGAGCTCAACCAGCTCCGCCGCGCCTTCGAGAGCGGTGACCTCGAGCGCATCGCGCCCGACGCCGCCAAGGTGCATCTCGTGCTCGACGACAACACCCTCTACTCGCTCGACGGCAAGTTGCTGTTTTCGGATGCCAAGGTCGACGCCAATACCGGTCAGGTGACCTTGCGTGGTGAGTTCCGCAATCCGAAGCGCGAGCTGCTGCCGGGCATGTATGTCCGCGTCCGCATCGACCAGGGTCTCGATAGCGATGCGATCGCCGTGCCGCAGCAGGCGATTCAGCGCAATGGCGGCGGCGGCAGCGAGGTGTTCGTCGTCAAGGACGACAATCGCATCTCGGTGCAGCCGGTGCGCACCGGTTCGGTGCAGGACGGCATCTGGTTCGTCACCGACGGCCTGAAGGCTGGCGACAAGGTCGTGGTCGAAGGCTTCCAGAAGTTCGCCGCCGGCGACAAGGTCAAGCCGCAATCCTGGTCGGAAGCGGATGCGACCGCCGACAACCGGCACGCCCAGAAGCTGATGCGGTAATAGACCATGGCGAGCTTCTTCATCGACAGGCCGATCTTCGCCTGGGTCGTCGCGCTGTTCATCTGTCTGGTCGGCGCAATTTCGATTCCGCTGTTGCCGATCGCGCAGTACCCGATCATCGCGCCGCCCTCGATCTCGATCTCGACCAGCTATCCCGGTGCCTCGCCCGAGAACCTCTACAACAGCGTCACGCGGCTGATCGAGGAGGAGCTCAACGGCGCCTCCGGCATCCTCAATTTCGAATCGACCAGCGACTCGCTCGGCCAGGTCGAGATCATCGCCAATTTCGTGCCGGGCACCGATACCAGCGCCGCCTCGGTCGAGGTGCAGAACCGCATCAAGCGCGTCGAGGCGCGGCTGCCGCGCGCGGTGATCCAGCAGGGCATTCTGATCGAGGAAGCCTCCAGCGCGGTGCTCCAGATCATCACGCTGAACTCGACCGACGGCAGCCTGGATGAGGTCGGCCTGGGCGACTTCATGATCCGTAACGTGCTGGGCGAGATCCGCCGCATCCCCGGCGTCGGCCGCGCCACGCTGTATTCGACGGAACGTAGCCTGCGCGTCTGGGTCGACCCGGCAAAGCTGGTCGGCTATGGCCTGACCGCCGACGACGTCAACAAGGCCATTGCCGCGCAGAACGCGCAGGTCGCTTCGGGCAGCATCGGCGCCGAGCCGTCGACCTCGACCCAGCGCACCTCCGCGCTGGTGCTGGTCAAGGGCCAGCTCTCGTCCCCGGATGAATTCGGTACCATCATCCTGCGCGCCAATGCCGACGGGTCGACCGTGCGGCTGCGCGATGTCGCGCGGATCGAGGTCGGCGGCCTCAGCTACCAGTTCAACACCCGTCTCGATGGCAAGCCGACCGCCGGTCTTTCCGTGCTGATGTCGCCGACCGGCAATGCGCTGGCGACCGCGAGCGCCGTCGAAGAGAAGATGAAGGAGCTGTCTCGCTTCTTCCCGGCCAATATCGGCTACGAGATTCCATACAACATCACGCCCGTGGTCGAGGCCTCGATCAAGAAGGTGTTGTCGACGCTGGTCGAAGCCATCGTGCTGGTGTTCGTGGTGATGTTCCTGTTCCTGCAGAACATCCGCTACACCATCATTCCGACCATCGTGGTGCCGGTGGCGCTGCTGGGCGCCTGTACCACGCTGCTGCTCGCCGGCTATTCCATCAACATGCTCTCGATGTTCGGCATGGTGCTCGCCGTCGGCATCCTCGTCGACGATGCCATCGTCGTAGTCGAGAACGTCGAGCGCATCATGGCCGAGGAGGGGCTGCCGCCCAAGGAAGCGACGCGGAAAGCGATGTCGCAGATCACCGGCGCCATCATCGGCATCACGCTGGTCTTGATGGCCGTGTTCGTGCCGATGGCGTTCTTCCCGGGCTCGGTCGGCATCATCTACCGCCAGTTCTCCGTGACCATGGTCGCCGCGATCGGCTTCTCGGCCTTCCTCGCGCTGTCGCTGACGCCGGCACTGTGTGCGACGCTGCTCAAGCCCGTCGCGGCCGGTCATGGCCATGCCAAGAAGGGCGTGTTCGGCTGGTTCAACCGCATGCTCGACGGCAGCAAGGAGGGATATTCCCGCACCGTCGGCTTCTCGCTGAAGCGCACCGGCCGCTTGATGCTGGTCTATGTCGCGCTGCTCGCCGGCCTGTCCTGGGCCTTCGTCAATCTGCCCGGCGGCTTCCTGCCCGTCGACGACCAGGGCTTCGTCACCACCGACGTGCAGACGCCGTCGGACTCGTCCTACGGCCGAACCGAGGCGGTGATCGAGAAAGTGGAAAAATACCTGGCGCAGCGTCCGGGCGTCGACAACGTCACCTTCCTCACCGGCTTCAGCTTCTCCGGCCAGGGCATGAACACCGCGCAGGCCTTCATCACCCTGAAGGACTGGTCGGAACGCGGGCCGAAGGATTCTGCGGCCGCGATCGTCGCCGACATCAACCGCGATTTGTCGTCGTCGATCCGCGACGCAAAAATCTCCGCGCTGCAGCCGCCGCCAATCGACAATCTCGGCAACTCCTCGGGCTTCTCGTTCCGTCTCCAGGACCGCGGCCAGAAGGGTTATCCGGCCTTGATGCGCGCCGCCGATCAGTTGATCGCGGAGGCCAATGCGAGCGCTGTGCTGCAGAAGGTCTATGTCGAGGGCCTGCCCGAGGCCGGCGTGGTCAATCTCGTGATCGACCGCGAAAAGGCGGGCGCCTTCGGCGTCACCTTCGAGGACATCAACAATACGATCTCGACCAATCTCGGCTCGAACTACATCAACGACTTCCCGAACCGCGGCCGCATGCAGCGTGTCGTGGTGCAGGCCGATGCCCGCGACCGCATGCGGACCGAGGACATCCTCAACTACAACGTCAAGAACAGCCGCGGCCAGCTCGTGCCGTTCTCGTCCTTTACCACCGTGGAATGGGCGCGCGGACCGACGCAGATCGCCGGCTTCAATTATTATCCGGCGGTGCGCATCTCGGGCGAGGCGAAACCCGGCTTCACCTCGGGCGATGCCATCGCGGAGATGGAACGGCTTGCCGGCAAGCTGCCGCGCGGCTTCGGCTATGAATGGACCGGGCAGTCGCTCCAGGAGAAGCTGTCGGGCTCGCAGGCGCCGTTCCTGCTCGGGCTCTCGGTATTCGTGGTGTTCCTGTGTCTGGCCGCGCTTTACGAGAGCTGGACCATTCCGCTCGCGGTGCTGCTCACCGTGCCGCTCGGCATCGTCGGCGCGGTGGTCGCGGCGATGCTGCGCGGCCTGCCCAACGACGTCTATTTCACCGTCGGCCTGATCACCATCATTGGCCTTGCGGCCAAGGACGCGATCCTGATCATCGAGTTCGCCAAGGATCTGCGGAAAGAAGGCAAGCCGCTGGTGGACGCCACCATCGAGGCCTGCCGCCTGCGCTTCCGCCCGATCCTGATGACCGGCCTTGCCTTCATCTGCGGCGTGCTGCCGATGGCCATCGCCCATGGCGCCGGCGGCGCCAGCCAGCAGGCGCTCGGCAGTGTCGTGATGGGCGGCATGATCGCGGTAGTGATCCTGGCGCTGCTGATGGTGCCGGTGTTCTTCGTCTCGGTGCAGCGCGTGCTGGGCGGGGATCGGGAGAAGGCGGCGAAGCAGGGCGAGATGTACGGGCCGCCGGCGCCGGCCGAGCTGTAAGGTGAGGTGTCATGCCCCGCGCAGGCGGGGCATGCCGTACCCCGCGGCCTTTCCGTATCCGAGCGGCGTCTCTGGAATACTGGATCATCCGCCTTCGCGGATGATGACCGTCGGGTTTGCGCTGGTGAGAGTCGGCCATTGAACGCCGGATCGGTCGGCTTGATTTCTCGGAGGCCTCAATCCAGACTGCACCCCTGGATTGAAACATCGTATTCGCACCTTACTGCGAATGCGGAGATAGCCCGCCGATTGAGAGCATGTGATGCGTCCGACCGACATTGCGATCTCGAACTATCGCTCCATTCGGCGGCTCTCCATACCCATCCATCCCCTGTCGGTGTTCGTCGGCGAAAATGGAGTCGGCAAGTCCAATCTCTACAAGTCCTTGTCGCTGTTGCGCGACGCGGCGACCGGTCAGATCACCCGCACGATCGCCGATGAAGGCGGTTTGAATTCGGTCTGCTGGTCCGGCATACGCAAGCGAGGCGAAGACGGGCGGCTGCGGCTGTCGGCGACATTCGACGGCATGAGATATTCCATCGAGCTCGGATTTCCCAGCCCGCTTCAGGCGGCATTTTCCGGCGAGCCGATGATCAAGGCCGAAACGATCGAAACGACGCGCGGCAAACGCACGGTCAAGCTGATGGAGCGGATCAATTCGCTCATCAGCGTCCGCGGCGAGAGTGGCGCCTGGAACGCTCACAAGGATGCGGTGCTGCCGTCAGAGACCGCGCTTGCGGCTTTTTCCGATGGCAAGCAATGCCCGGAAATCGACCTGATCAGAAATGCAATGCTGGGCTGGCGATTCTATCATGACTTTCGCACTGATCCGGCGTCACCGATACGAAAGCCTTGTCTGGCGATCGCAACGCCCTCGCTCAGCGCCGATGGCATCGATCTGGCTGCCACCCTGGCGACCCTCTATGTCATTCGGGAAGACGCCGACGACCTGCAGGACGCGATCCAGGATGCATTCCCGGGTGCCGAACTCCGCGCATGGGAAGAAAATGGCAGGTGTGAATTCGATCTGCAATTGCCGGATATGCCGCGGCCGTTCAGGGCTCATGAACTATCCGACGGGACGCTGAAATACATCTGCCTGCTCGCGGTATTCATGGGCTATCGGCTGCCGCCGTTCATTGCGCTGAACGAACCCGAGACCAGCCTGCATCCGTCGCTGCTTGCGCCGCTGGCCCGGCTCATCGCCAAGGCATCGCGCCGCGCCGACATCTGGATTGTCACCCATTCGGAACAGTTGATGGACGCACTGCGAAGCGAGAGTTCGGTCCCGCTCCGCCGGGTGATCAAGTCGAAAGGCGCCACGGCGATCGAGGGCCTGACCATCGGCGGTGAATATCGCGACGACGAAGCCGACGAGGACGATGAGGACGACGATTCCTAACCGTCGTCGATCGAGCCGTCGTGCTGCTGCGGCCTACTTCCGCAAGATCTTCACCAATTCCCCGTGCACGTATTCATTCCCGCACACGACATTGCCTGTCACCAGCGCGTCGCCCGGCGTATCGATGTCGGTGATCGTTCCGCCCGCCTCGCGCAGCATGATCAGACCCGCCGCGATGTCCCAGGATTGCAAATTGCGCTCCCAGTAGCCGTCGAGGCGGCCGGCGGCGACGAAGGCCAAGTCGAGCGAGGCGGCGCCGAAGCGGCGCAGGCCGGCGACGCGCTCCTGCATCGCGGTCATCTCGCGACGGAATTCCTCGTGGTCGCCGCGGCCGATATGAGGCAGGCCGCAGGCCACCACGCATTCGTTGAGCTGACGGCGGCCGGCCACGCGCAGCCGCTGGTCGTTGAGGAAGGCGCCCTTGCCGCGCTCGGCGATGTAGAGCTCGTCATTGGCGGGATTGTAGATCACGCCGGCGATGATCGTGCCCTCGCGCGAAAGCCCGATCGAGATCGCGAATTGCGGGATGCCGTGCAGGAAGTTGGTGGTGCCGTCGAGCGGATCGACGATCCAGGTGTGGCTCTTGTCGGAGCCCTCGCGCGTTCCGCCTTCCTCGCCGATGAAGCCGTAGCCGGGCCGCGCCTTGGCGAGGTCCTGGTAGAGGATCTCCTCGGCGCGCTTGTCGGCCAGCGAGACGAAATTCGCCGGTCCCTTCAGCGAGACCTGGAGATGCTCGATCTCGCCGAGATCGCGCTTGAGGCTGCGGCCGGCGCGGCGCGCGGCCTTGACCATGACGTTGATAGTTGCGGAATATAGCATGAGCTTCCGGTCTTGATCGGGGGAAATGGCGCGAAATCGCGCCTGTTTGAGGGATGGGGTGCCCTGCGGGGGCCTCAACGTCAAGTCATTTGGCCCCGAGCCATTTCCTGGCGGCGGCCTCGGCCTTGGCCCGGTCCTCGGCCGGCAAATCGGACAATTGCTTGTCCAGCTCCGGATCGCCCTTGCCGGAGGTCTTGGCCACCAGATGCCACTTGAAGCCTTCGACCTTGTCCACGGCCGTGCCCATGCCGTTGATCAGCACCCAGGCCAGCCGGTTCTGCGCGATCGCGCTGCCCTGGCGGGACGCCTTGCGGAGCAGGGCGACGGCCGCCGGCTGGTTCTTCGGCGTGCCGGTGCCGTTGAACAGCGCGATGGCGTATTCGACCTCGGCATCGACATTGTCGGTCAGCGTGGCGACCTGGAGCAGACGCACCGCCCGTTCCAAATCCTTCGGCACGCCAGTGCCTTCCTTGTAGAAGGTCGCGAGCGCGTATTGCGCCTCGGGCAGGCCGGCATCAGCCGCCTGGCGCAGCAGCTCGGCGGAGCGCTTGACGTCCTGCGGCAGGGTCTGGCCGTCGAGATAGAGCAGCGCGAGATTATAGGCCGCCTTGGGTTCGCCGAGCTTGGCGGCGGACGCCATCAGCTTGACCGCCTCATTTTTGTCGACCGGGCCGCCGCGGCCGGTCATCCTCAGCATGGCGAGCGCGAACATCGCCTCGCGGTCTCCGGCGTCGGAGGCGCGCTTGTACCATTGCAGCGCCTTGGTGTAGTCGCGTCGGATGCCCATGGCGTTGGAATAGAGCTCACCCAGCATGGTCATCGCTTTGGCATCGCCGGTTTCGGCACGGGCCGTGGCGAGTTCGAAGGCGGTCTTGTACTGGCCGCGCTGATAGGCGCCGTACACCAGATCGACGTTGGGGTTGTCGGTCGGCGGCGCCGGAATCACGGTCGCGGCCGGAGCAGGCTTTGGGGAAGCGGAAGGTTTCGGGGAGGCTGAAGGTTTGGGTGCCGGCGGCGCTTCCTTCTTCTTGGTGATGGTGTGCGGCGTGGCCTTCGGCTTGTCTTTGGTTTTCTCGGCCGAAGCGCCCGGCGTTGCCACCGGCGGCGTGATCTGGAGCTGCGCGGCCGCGGGCGCCGTCAGCAGCAGCGTGGCCAGCATGATGATGCGCGGGAGCTTCATGTCGGGCGCTAGCCGTGCTCCTGGTCTGCAAGCGCAGTCGCATGAGCCTTCTTGATCGCAGCGTCGGCCTCGATCAGCGCAGCCTTGGGTCCGCGCGGATCGGCCCAGATGAAGTCGCCCACCAGCACGAAATCGGCGCCGCTGGCGGCGAATTCGTGGGCCTCCTCCAGCGAGATGGCAAAGCCGACGCAGGGCGGTTCGAACAGCTCGGCCCACCAGTCCAGCCGCTCAGCGATCGCTTGCGACGACGGCCGCTGGCCCTTTGCGTCGGGTTCGCCGAACAGCACGTAATCCGCGCCAATCTCGCCCGCATCCATCGAATGGTGCCGCGTCGTCAGCCCGCCAACGCCCGCGATGCGATCGGGCTTCAGCGATGGCAGCGCCTCTTTCAGCGCGGCGATGCCGGGCAGATGCGCGCCGTCGGCGCCGCCGCGTGCGACGAGCTCAGGATGGCCATCGACAAGCAGCGCCGCGCCCGCTTTCTGAGCCGGCGGCGCCAAGGCCTTGATCCGCGAGATCATGGTGCGCTGATCGGTCTGCTTCAGCCGCAGCAGCACGGCCGCGACATCGGCGGCGGCGAGCAGGCCGGGCAGCTCGGCCAGGAGCGAAGCGGGATCGTCGACGACAGGCGTCGCGAGATAAAGGCGCGGCGCCGGGCGCGGCGGAGGAGATTTGTTCGACAAGATCTAGGCCGCTTTCTGTTCCAGGCTGCTTTGCCATTCGCCTTTGCAGGCGAGGCCATTCATGCGCGCGCGGTGACTGAATGCGCTTTGTCCGGCCGCGACGTTCTCGGCCTTGCCTGACCAGGCCTTCTGCGGCGCGGCCTGGAGTGCGCGACCATAGGAGAAGGTCAGGCCCCAGGGCAGCGGGCCGAGCTTGTGCATGGCGTTGAGATGCGCCGTTGCCTCTTCATCCGATTGGCCGCCGGAGAGGAAGGCGATGCCGGGCACCGCCGCGGGCACGCACGCCTTGAGCAGCCGTATCGTCTTCTCCGCGACCTCCTCGACGCAAGCCTGCTTCGCGCACTTCTTGCCGGAGATGGCCATGTTCGGCTTCAGCACCATGCCCTCGAGCGCGACGCGCTGCACGCGCAATTCCTGAAACGTCTTGTTGAGCACACGGCTCGTCACCTCATAGCAGCGATCGATGTCGTGATCGCCGTCCATCAACACTTCGGGTTCGACGATCGGCACGATCTGCGCGGCCTGGCACAGCGCTGCGTAGCGCGCCAGCGCGTGGGCGTTGACGCTGATCGCAGTCATGGAAGGGATGCCACTGCCGATGTCGATCACCGCGCGCCATTTGGCGAAGCGTGCGCCGCGCTCGTGATATTTCTTCAGCCGTTCGGCGAGCTTGTCGAGCCCGACGGTGACGAGCTCGCCCGGACACATCGGCAGGGCTTGGGTGCCTTCGTCGACCTTGATCCCGGGGATGGCGCCGCTGCTCTCGATCAGCTTGACCAGGGGCGTGCCGTCCTTCGCGTTCTGCCAGATCGTCTCGTCATAGAGGATGACGCCGGAGATGTAGCGGCTCATGGCTTCGTTCGAGCGGAACAGCATCTCGCGATAGTCGCGGCGGTTCTCTTCGGTCGATTCCACGCCGATCGCGTCGAAACGCTTCTTGATGGTGCCGGAGGATTCGTCGGCGGCAAGGATGCCCTTGCCGGGCGCGACCAGGGCGGTCGCGATCCTGTTCAGCTCAGTCAGATTCATCGAGATGTCCTCCCAAAACGATTCTGCCCTTGCCGGTGAAAATAGACCGTTCTCGGGCAAATGCCGAGTTAACGTTCGTCGCAGGGTAAGGGCTGGGGCAGCGTTGGGCCGGCCGGGCGACTCTTCACCTCGCCCCGCTTCGGGGAGAGGTCGGATCGCCCTTGCGATCCGGGTGAGGGGGGTACAGGTCCCGCAGTCATCTCATCTGCCGAGAGAGCCCCTCACCCCAACCCTCTCCCCGCGAAGGGCGGGGAGAGGGGAAGGATAGAGCAGCTTACGCCACCTTCGGGGCGAGCTCGCCCTTGGCGTAGCGCTTGGCCATCTCGGCCGTGGTCAGCACCTTCTTGATCTTGGAGGCTTGGCCCGCGGTATTGAATTCCTGGAGCCGCTGCTTGCACAGCCTGGTCATCGCTTCCATCGCGGGCTTCAGGTACTTGCGCGGATCGAACTCTTCGGGATTGTCCTTGAGCACTTTCCGGATCTGGCCGGTCATCGCCATGCGGTTGTCGGTGTCGATGTTGATCTTGCGCACGCCGTTCTTGATGCCGCGCTGGATCTCGGCAACAGGCACGCCCCAGGTCGGCTTCATCTTGCCGCCATAGGCGTTGATGATGTCCTGGAGGTCCTGCGGCACCGAGGAGGAGCCGTGCATGACGAGATGCATGTTCGGCAGCTTGCGGTGGATCTCCTCGATCACGTTCATGGCGAGGATGTCGCCGTCGGGTTTGCGGGTGAATTTGTAGGCACCGTGAGACGTCCCCATCGCGATCGCGAGCGCGTCGACCTGGGTCTCCTGGACGAACTTCACGGCTTCATCCGGATTGGTCAGGAGTTGGTCGTGGCTGAGCTTGCCCTCGGCGCCGTGGCCGTCTTCCTTGTCGCCCATGCCGGTCTCGAGCGAGCCGAGCACGCCAAGCTCGCCCTCGACCGAGATGCCGCCGAGATGGGCCATGTCGGTTACGGTCTTGGTGACGCCGACATTGTAGCCCCAGTCACCGGGGGTCTTGCCGTCGGCCTTGAGCGAGCCGTCCATCATCACCGAGGTGAAGCCGGCCTGGATCGCGGTCATGCAGGTGGCCGGCTCGTTGCCGTGGTCGAGATGCACGCAGACCGGGATGTGCGGGTAGATCTCGGTCACCGCGTCCATCATGTGCTTGAGCATGACGTCGTTGGCGTAGGAGCGCGCACCGCGCGAGGCCTGGATGATGACGGGCGCGTCGACCTGGTTGGCCGCGTCCATGATCGCCAGCGCCTGCTCCATGTTGTTGATGTTGAAGGCCGGGACGCCGTAATCGTTCTCCGCCGCATGGTCGAGCAATTGACGCAACGTGATCCGAGCCATCTGTGTTTTTCTCCCGTTTGGGCCTGCAAGGCCACTGCTTGAAGGCGGCTGACGACTTGCCGACCGATTACTTGGTGCGCAGAACTTCGACGCCGGGCAGGGGCTTGCCTTCCATCCATTCAAGAAATGCGCCACCGGCGGTCGAGACATAGGTGAACTGACCGGCCACATGGGCCTGGTTGAGAGCCGCGACGGTGTCGCCGCCGCCCGCGATCGAGATCAGCTTCTTGGCCCTGGTGCGCTCGGCGGCATGCTTGGCGGCGGACATCGTGCCGCGGTCGAACGGCTGCATCTCGAAGGCACCGAGCGGTCCGTTCCAGACCAGCGTCGCCGCATCGTCGATCGCGGCATGGACACGTGCGATCGACTGCGGACCGACGTCGAGGATCATGCCGTCGGCCGGGATCGCGTCGAGGCCATAGGCGTGCGACGGCGCGTTGGCCGCGAAATGATAGGCGACGGTAGCGTCGACCGGCAGGATGATGGCGCAGTTGGCGGCTTCGGCCTTTTCCATGATGCGCAACGCGGTCGCGGCGAGATCCTTCTCGGCCAGCGACTTGCCGATGCCGACGCCCTGGGCGTGCAGGAAGGTGTTGGCCATGCCGCCGCCGATCACGAGCGCGTCGACCTTAGTCACGAGGTTTTCGAGCAGGTCGATCTTGGTCGAGACCTTGGCGCCGCCGATGATAGCGATGACAGGCTTGGTCGGTGAGCCCAGCGCCTTCTCCAGCGCGACCAATTCGGCCTGCATGGTGCGGCCGGCATAGGCGGGCAGCTTGTGGCCGAGGCCTTCGGTCGAGGCGTGGGCGCGGTGCGCGGCCGAGAACGCGTCATTGACCCAGATGTCGCCGAGTTTTGCGAGCTCCGCGACAAAGGCCGGATCGTTCTTCTCTTCCTCTTTGTGGAAGCGGGTGTTTTCGAGACAGAGGATGTCACCGTCCTTCAAGCCGGCAACGGCCTTGACCGCGGGCTCGCCGATGCAGTCGTCGGCGAAGGCGACGGGCTTCTTCACCACCTTCGACAGCGCCTCGGCCACGGGCTTGAGCGAGTCCTTGGCATCGCGCCCTTTCGGCCGGCCGAAATGCGCGAGCAGGATGACCTTGCCACCCTTGTCCGAGATTTCGGTGATGGTCGGCGCGACGCGCTCGAGCCGGGTTGCGTCGCTGACGCGGCCGTTCTCCATGGGCACGTTGAGGTCAACGCGCAGCAGCACGCGCTTGCCCTTCACATCGACGTCGTCGAGGGTGCGGAATGATTTCGTCATCGGAGGCCCTTGTCCCGGGCGCACCGCGGCGCGTAGTGCCGCCGTGCAGAACCGGGACCCAAATTGCGGCGAGTCCCGCGGTTAGTTAAACGGGCCCCGGCTCTGCGACGCAGCGCTTCACGCTACGTCGCGTCCGGGACACGAGAGCGGAGTTAGATCACCTTCGACATCGCGACGGCGGTATCCGCCATACGATTCGAGAAGCCCCACTCGTTGTCGTACCAGGACATCACGCGCACCAGCGTGCCGTTCTGCACCTTGGTCTGGTCCATGTGGAATGTCGAGGAGTGCGGGTCGTGGTTGAAGTCGATCGAGACGTTCGGCGCGGTGGTGTAGCCGAGAATGCCCTTGAGCTGCTGCTCGGAGGCACGCTTCATCGCCTCGTTGATTTCCTTCGGATCGGTGGCGCGCTTGGCCACGATCTTGAGATCGACGACCGAGACGTTCGGGGTCGGCACGCGGATCGCGACGCCGTCGAGCTTGCCCTTCAGTTCCGGCAGCACGAGGCCGATCGCCTTGGCGGCGCCGGTCGAGGTCGGGATCATCGACATCGCAGCCGCGCGGCCGCGATAGAGATCCTTGTGCATGGTGTCGAGAGTCGGCTGGTCGCCGGTATAGGCGTGGATCGTGGTCATGAAGCCGGTCTCGATGCCGACGAGGTCGTTCAGCACCTTGGCGATCGGCGCAAGACAGTTGGTGGTGCAGGAGCCGTTGGAGACGACCAGATGTTCCCGGGTCAGCGTGTCGTGGTTGACGCCGTAGACGATGGTGGCGTCGGCGCCGTCGGCGGGCGCAGAAACGAGAACGCGCTTGGCGCCGGCAGTCAGATGCGCGGAGGCCTTGTCCTTCGAGGTGAAGATGCCGGTGCATTCCATCGCGATGTCGATGCCGAGATCTTTCCAGGGCAGCTTCGAGGGATCGCGCTCGGCGGTCACCTTGATCTTGTTGCCACCGAGGCTGATCGTGTCGCCATCGACGGTCACGGTGCCGGGGAAACGGCCATGGACGCTGTCGAAGCGAAGCAGATGGGCGTTGGTCTCGACCGGGCCGAGGTCGTTGATGCCGACGACCTCGATGTCCTTGCGGCCGGACTCAGCGATGGCCCGCAGAATGTTGCGGCCGATGCGGCCAAAACCGTTGATTCCGACGCGGACTGCCATGTTTCGTCTCCTTCAATGACCGTTGTCATCCCGCACAACGCGCTAGCGCGCCTGCGAGGGTTTTTTTAGGGCGGACGCCCGGTTCGGCCGGGCGGGGCTTGATCATATGGGACGTTAGGTAGTCCTTTTTTTCGGTAATCTCAACTCTCAGGAAACGCGTTTCAGAACGGCGTTAACCGCGGCCTCGGCGGTAATGCCAAAGTGCTGGAATACCTTGTTGAGAGGGGCGCTGGCGCCGAAGGAGTGCATGCCGATAAACTCGCCATCCTGGCCGATCACGGCGTCCCAGCCCCAGCGCACGGCGGCCTCGATTGCGACCTTGATGGGGGCATTGCCGATGATCTCGTCGCGGCGCTCCTTTGGTTGCGCTAGCAGGAGCTCGAGCGAGGGAACCGAAACCACCCGGGTCGGAATGCCGCGCTCGGCGAGCTGCTTCTGGGCGGCCACGGCCATCTCCACTTCGGAGCCCGAGGCGAACAGCGTCGCCTTGGCTTCGCCCTGGGCGGCCACCAGCTCGTAGGCACCGAACCGGCAGGGGCTCTCGTTCGGTGCGGTGGTGCGCAGTTGCGGCAGGTTCTGACGGGTCAGCGCCAAGACTGTCGGGCCGTCGATGCGGTTGAGCGCGAGCTCCCAGCACTCGGCAACCTCGATGGAATCGCACGGACGGAACACGCGCATGTTGGGAATGGCGCGAAGTGCTGAGAGATGCTCGACCGGCTGGTGGGTCGGGCCGTCTTCGCCGAGGCCGATGGAATCGTGGGTCATGACATAAACGACCCCGGTCCCCATCAATGCGGCGAGCCGCATCGCGGGCCGCGCATAATCGGTGAACACCAGGAAGGTCGCGCCGTTCGGCGCAAAACCACCGTGCAGGAAGATGCCGTTCATCGCCGCGCACATGCCGTGCTCGCGGATGCCGTAATGGATGAAGCGGCCCTTCGGCGTCTTGGCCGAGAACGCGGTTGCGGACTTCGCCTTGTTGTTGTTGGAGCCGGTGAGGTCGGCCGAGCCCGCCAGAAATTCCATCGGCATCGCGCCGGCAATCACTTCGATCACGGCTTCGGAGGATTTGCGGGTCGCCGCATTCATCGGCTTTTCCAGCAGCTCCTTCTTGTAGGCGCGCACCGCCTTCGCGAGCGCGGCCGGGCGCTCGTGGCGCAGGCGACGCTCGAACTCGGCGCGCTTGCGGCTGCCGAGTTCACCGAGCCTTGCTTCCCATTCCTGTCGTGCCGCCGCGCCGCGGCTGCCGGCCGCGCGCCAGGCCTTGAGCACGTCGTCGGGCACCGAGAACGGCTCCAGCGAAATGCCGAGATTTTCCTTGGCGGCCTTGAGCTCGTCGGCGCCGAGCGCTTCGCCGTGCACCTTGTTGGTGCCGGCCTTATGCGGGGCGCCGAAGCCGATGGTGGTGCGGCAGGCGATCAGCGTCGGCTTGTTTGATTTCTGCGCGCGCGTGATCGCGGCGGCGATTGCGGCCTGGTCGTGGCCGTCGATCTTTTCGGCGGCCCAGCCCGCCGACTTGAACCGCTTCACCTGGTCGACGGAGTCGGAAAGCGAGGTCGGACCGTCGATCGAAATGCCGTTGTCGTCATAGAGCACGATCAGCTTGTTGAGCTTCCAGTGCCCGGCCAACGCGATCGCTTCCTGCGACACGCCTTCCATCAAATCGCCGTCGGAAGCGATCACATAGGTATGGTGATCGACAATCTTCTTGCCGAACTCGGCGGCGAGCATCTTCTCGGCGAGCGCCATGCCGACGGCGGTGGAAATGCCCTGGCCGAGCGGACCGGTGGTGGTCTCGATGCCCTTGGTGTGGCCGTGCTCGGGATGTCCGGGTGTCAGCGATCCCAACTGGCGAAAGTCCTTGAGCTGGTCGATCGTCATCTCTGGGCTGCCGATCAGATACAGCAGCGAATAGATCAGCATCGAGCCGTGCCCGGCCGAGAGCACGAAGCGGTCGCGGTCCGGCCAGTCCAGCGCGGCGACGTCGAATTTCAGGAATTGCGTGAACAGCACGGTCGCCATGTCGGCGGCGCCCATCGGCAGGCCCGGATGACCCGATTTCGCCTTCTCGACGCCGTCCATGGCAAGGCCGCGGATCGCATTGGCCATACGGTTGTGATCGACCTGCGTCATGTCTGAAAATCCGTCTGAAATGAGGCGCTTGTGGCTGGATTTGGCCGCGCCGGAAGGAGCCTTTCGGCCGCTGGGGTCGCGGCTGGGATAGCATCTCGGTTCCGACAGGCCAAGGCAATCAAACGCCGGTTTGGCCGCAAAAGTTGCTTAGCAGTGCATAGGTTTCGCGGCGGCGTTGCGATTCCCTAGCTTGCCACGTAAATTTCTGCTTCTAACCGCTTGCCGAACCGAGTCTTTTGCCGGACGGCAAGCCCCAGGAAAAGCCCAAAGGAAAACTCCAAGGGCAAGGCCACAGGTTCCGCCGCTGACTGCATGAACGATCGCGTATCCAACAGCTCTGCCATGACCGAGTCCTCGGCCGTCGAGATCGAGATCGCGACCCGCAGGCTCATGGCGGCGCTCGACTCGCTCGAAAGCGCGGTGGAGCGGCGGCGCGATGCCGATCGCGACGAGAACGAGCTCGCGGCGCGGATTCAGGCGCTCGGCGCGGACCGCTCGCGGCTTGCCGACGAGCTCGACGGCGCGCTGGTGAAGGCACGCAAGCTCGAGCGCTCCAGCCGCGAGATCTCCGATCGGCTGGATTCCGCGATCGTCACGATACGTTCGGTGCTCGATACCGGAGAGGACGGATGAGCCACATCAACGTCACCATCAACGGCCGGCAATACCGCATGGCCTGCGAGGAAGGCCAGGAGGTGCGGCTGCTCAAGCTGGCTGAAAGCCTGGAGACGCGGATTCAGTCGCTGCGCGGAAAGTTCGGCGAGATCGGTGATGCCAGGCTCACCGTGATGGCGGCGCTGACCGTCTGCGACGAACTGGTCGATGCCGGCAACCGCATCCGGACCATGGAGCAGGAGCTGACCGAACTGCGGGATTTCCGCAACGCCGCCGTCGAGCGCGCCCGGTTGACCCAGACCGCGGTCGTGAACGCACTGAACTCTGCCGCCGAGCGCATCGAGAAGTCGACCCAGGTCCTGAACCGCACCGTCGGCAACGGGATCGCCATCGGCTGACCCTTCACCGGGCTGGCGATTCGTCAGCATCGTTGTTACATTGCCCAAGCGGGGCTGCGACGCGCGTCAGGAGCCATTATCCCCGGGGCCTTATCGATCCTTTAGGGAACTGTCCCTGGCCGGGCCCGTGGGCTCGGACATATGGTGCCCACCTACTTTCGTAGGGAACTCCGGGATCGAGTGCTTCAACGGCGTTCGCGGCTTCGCACTTTTGTTTTTCTTCCTTCTGGTTCGTGCCTGTCGAAATTGCGTCCCCGACACGCTCGCGGTTTGATTTCGGTGTCATGCCCCGCGCAGGCGGGGCATCCAGTACGCCGCGCTGTCGAGGTTTTTGCATTGGCGTCTCTGGAATACTGGATCACCCGCCCCAGTGCGCAAGGGCGCACAAGGCGGGTGATGACGGCGGAGCAAGGCTCAGCCTTCGGAGCAAGCGCGCATGACCAACACCAAAGCCGAACTCCGTGCCAAAGCCCTCGCGGCGCGCGATGCGCTGAGCGAAAAGAAACGCATCGCCGCCGCCGCCAAGCTCGCCAAGCGCGGGCTGCCATTCCAGCTTCTGCCTGGCAGCATCGTATCGGGCTATTCGCCGATCCGCAGCGAGATCGATCCGATGCCGCTGCTGAAGAAGCTCGCCGAGCAGGGTGCCAGGCTTGCGCTGCCTTGCGTCACTGCGCGGGGCCAGGCGCTGATCTTCCGCATCTTCCATCCGAACGATCGCCTGATGCTCGGCCCGCTCGGCATTCCCGAGCCGTCGCCTGGGGCCGCTGAAGTCATTCCCGACATCATGCTGACGCCGCTCGCTGCCTTCGATCGTCTCGGCCATCGCATCGGCTATGGCGCGGGGCACTACGACCACACCTTCGCGCATCTGCGAAAAACCAAGACCATCGTCGGCATCGGGCTCGCTTTTGCAGCGCAGGAGATCAAGGCGGTTCCGGCACTAGCCCACGACGTGGCGCTGGATTATGTGCTAACGGAATCGGACGTATTCGATTTCCGGAGTTCTGAAGTTGCGCATTCTCTTCGTGGGTGATGTCGTCGGCCGTGCCGGGCGCAATGCCATCGCCGAATATCTGCCTGGCATGGTCAAGGACTGGTCGCTCGATTTCGTCGTCGTCAACGGCGAGAATTCCGCCGGCGGCTTCGGCATCACGGAAGCGATCTATCAGGAGTTTCTCGACGCCGGCGCCGACGCGGTGACGCTCGGCAATCACTCCTGGGATCAGCGCGAAGCACTGGTGTTCATCGAGCGCGCGGAGCGCCTGGTGCGGCCGGCGAACTATCCGCGCGGGACGCCCGGCCGTGGCGCCGCGTTGGTCGAGACCAAGAACGGCAAGCACGCGCTCGTCGTCAACGCTTTGGGCCGCGTCTTCATGACCCCGTTCGACGATCCCTTCGCGGCCCTCGAGCGCGAGCTCGGCGCCTGCCCGCTCGGCATTGCCGCGGACGCCATCGTCGTCGACTTCCATTGCGAGGCGACCAGCGAGAAGCAGGGCATCGGCTTCTTCTGCGACGGCCGCGCCAGCCTCGTCGTCGGCACCCACACCCATGTGCCGACCGCCGACCACCAGATCCTGTCGGGCGGCACCGCCTACATGACCGATGCCGGCATGACCGGCGACTACGATTCCATCATCGGCATGCAGAAGGAGGAGCCGTTGCGCAGGTTCACCTCCGGGATCCCCTCAGGCCGCTTCGAGCCGGCAGCGGGCGCTGCGACGCTCAGCGGCGTTGCGGTCGAGACGGATGACGCGACGGGGCTTGCGCTCCGTATTGGGCCGGTGCGCGCCGGCGGCAGGCTGGAGCCGACGACGCCGAAATTCTGGCTGAGCTGAATTGCAGCGGCAGATCCCGCTGCACCTTCTCCCCTTGTGGGAGAAGGTGGCGCGAAGCGCCGGATGAGGGGTCGCTTCCGCGAATTCAAATGCGAGTTGGACGCGTGGAGACAACCCCTTACCCGGCTTCGCTTCGCGAAGCCACCCTCTCCTGCAAGGGGAGAGGGTGCAGCGTCAGTCGGCGCGAGAATTACTCCGCCGTCTGCTCCCGCAACTCCGCAACATCCTTCGCCGTCAGCTTCGAGCCCTTCGCGCCGAACCGCGCTGTCACGTAGTTCGCCACCGCCGCGATCTCGTCGTCGCTATAGGCCTTGCCGAACGCCGGCATCGACAGCGCGCCGTCCGGCGTGTCGCGCTTGGTGCCTGACAGCACGATTTGCGCGACGTTGGTGGCGGCGGGGTCGTTGACGGCCCAGGTGCCGGTCAGCGTCGCCATCGGCGAGACCGGGCTTTCGCCGCTCCAGCCATGGCAACTGGCGCAGGCGCTGGCGAACACCATTTTGCCGCGCGCATCCGCCGTGACGCCGTCCTTGTGCGAGGCGGGTGCGACGGGCGCGGTGATTGCGGGCAGGTCGGGCGAGGGCTGCGGCGGCACGCTGCGCAGATAAGCGACGATGCTGCTTATGTCCTCAGGCGCGAACTGGCTAAAGCTGTGGTCGACCGCTTCGCCCATCGGACCCGACGCCGAGCCGTGGCCCGGCGCATGGCCGAGCGACAGATAGGAGACCAGGTCCTCGTCACGCCAGCTGCCGAGGCCGGTGGCCTTGTCGGAGGAGATGTTGAAGGCGCGCCACCCGGCCGTGATCGCGCCTGCAAATTTCTTGCGGTTGTCCAGCGCAAAGCCGAGATTGCGCGGCGTGTGGCATTCGCCGCAATGCGCCAGCGCCTCCACGAGATAGGCGCCGCGATTCCACTGCGGGCTCTTCGACGTATCGGGCGCAAAGCGCGTGTCCGGATTGAACACGGCCGACCAGACAATCATCGCCCAGCGCTGGTTGAAAGGGAAGGACAGCGTGTTCTCCGGCGGCTTCGCGCGCACCGCAGGCAGGCTGAACAGATAGGCCTTCACCGCCAGCACGTCGTCGTCGGTCATGTAGGTGTAGGACGTGTAGGGCATCGCCGGATAGAGCCGGGCGCCGTCATGGCGCTTGCCGCGCTGGACGGCGTTGAGAAAATCCTGGTCGCTGTAATTGCCGATGCCGGTGTCCGTGTCCGGCGTAATGTTGGTGGAATAGAGCGTGCCGAACGGCAGCTTGAAGCCGAGCCCGCCGGAATAGTCCGTCTCGCCGGGCTTGGTGTGGCAAACCATGCAGTCGGCCGCCTTCGCCAGGTATTCGCCGCGTTCGACCAGGCTCGCCTTCTCCAACTTTGCCGGCACGCCGGCCGGTTTGCCGGCACGGTAATCCGCCAGCGCCACCTTGGTGCCGCCGGCGAAGTCGAGCGGGCCGGGCCCGCGGATGATCCAGACGCCGAGCGCCACGACGACAATGGCGATCACGACGATGCCAGTGAGGATACGCATCTTGCCGCTCATGCCTTTTTCCCCGCAGCCAGCAGTTTCCGATCGATCGGCAGGCGCCGCAGCGCCACGCCGGTTGCTGCGTAAATGGCGTTGCGCAGCGCCGGCGGGCCGGCGTTGACGCCGGCCTCGCCGATGCCGCCGGGCGCTTCGCCGCTCTTGACGACGACGACCTCGATCTTCGGTGTCTCATTGATGCGCATCATGCGGTAGTCGTGGAAGTTCGACTGCTGCACGCGGCCCTTCTCGATGGTGATCTCGCCATAGAGTGCGGCGGTGAGGCCGAACACCAGGCCGCCTTCGATCTGCGCCTTCACCGTGTCGGGGTTGACCGCGATGCCGGTGTCGACCACCGAGACGATACGGCGGAGCACGATCTCGCCGATATCGTCGATCTCCGCTTCCACCACGGTGGCGAGGAAGCTTGCAAACGACGGCTGGACGCAGACGCCGCGGCCGACGCGCGGTGGCAGCGGTTGGCCCCAGCCAGATTTCTCGGCGGCAAGATTGAGCACCGCGAGCATGCGCGGATTCTTCGTCAGCATCGAGCGGCGGAATTCGACCGGATCCTTGCCGGCCTTGCGCGCGAGCTCGTCCATCGCGCATTCGACCGCAAACACGTTGTTGTTCGGACCGACGCCGCGCCAGAAGCCGGTGGGCACCGCCGGCGGTTCGGCGCGGACATATTCGACATGGAAGTTGGTGAAGTCGTAGGGTGCATCCACGGCGGCATCGACCGCGTCGATGTCGATACCCTTCTGGAACGCCGGCGGCAGCCAGCGCGCCAGCACGGCGGAACCGGCGACCTTGTACTTCCAGGCCGCGACCTTGCCGTCGACCAGCGACGCCGTGACCTGGTCGCGATAGACCGGACGGTAGACGTCGTGCTGGATGTCCTCCTCACGGGTCCATATCACCTTGACGGGATAGTCGACCTGCTTTGCGATCTTCACGGCGGCCACCACCATATCCGGCTCGAGCTTGCGGCCGAAGCCGCCACCGAGCAGATGCTGGTTGACAATCACCTTGTCGACCGGGAGGCCCGCAGCCTTCGCCGCCTCCGACTGCACGCGCGTCATGATCTGCGTGCCGGTCCAGATCTCGCAGGCATCCGGCCTGACGTGAACGGTGGCGTTGATCGGCTCCATCGAGGCATGCGCAAGGAACGGCAGTTCGAAGCTTGCCTCGAACCTGTCGCCGCTGGCGAGCCCCTTGGCGATGTCGCCGACCGATTTCGCGACCACGCCGTCCTTCTCGCTGGCGGCGCGCAGATGCTGCCAGACGTCCTTCGTGCTGAGCTTCGCGTTCGGTCCCTCGTTCCACTCGATCTTGAGCGCATCGAGGCCCTTCTTTGCGGCCCACATGTGATCGCCGATCACCGCGACCGCATCCTCGAGCACCACGACCTTGCGTACGCCCGCAATTTTGACCGCCGCGCTGTCGTCGACCTTGCCGACCTTGCCGCCAAAGACCGGGCAATTGGCGATCGCGGCGATCTTCATGCCGGGCAGGATCGCGTCGATGCCGTAGACGACCTTGCCATTGACCTTGTCCGGCGTGTCGAGCCGCTTCAGCGGCTGGCCGATGATGACGAAGTCCTTGGGGTCCTTCACCCGGACGTCCTTCGGCGGCGTTTGGCCCTGTGCGGCCAGTGCCAGTTCGCCATAGCCGAGCTTGCGGCCGCTTGCGGCATGCACGACCTCGCCTTTCGATGTCGTGCAGCTTGCCGGCTCGACCTGCCATTGCGCCGCTGCGGCCTGCACCAGCATCGCCTTCGCGCTGGCGCCGGCGGCGCGCAACGGATTCCACCAGGCGCGGATCGAGGTCGAACCACCCGTGGCCTGCAGGCCGAACGCCGGATTGGCGTAGAGCTTGTCGTTGGGCGGCGCGTGCAGCACCGCAACCTTTGCCCAATCCGCGTCGAGCTCTTCGGCCAGGATCATCGCAATCGAGGTATAGACCCCCTGGCCCATCTCGACTTGCGGCATCAGGAGCACGGTGCGGCCGGTGTCTTCGACCCGGATGAAGGCGTTCGGCGCGAATTTGCCGTCGGTCGTGTCCTTCGGCTGCTCCGGCTCGTTGACGGCGGCGCGGAGCGGCAGATGGAAGGCGAGCAGGAAGCCGGTGGCGAGACCGCCGGTCAGAACCGCACGGCGGGAGACGTCAGGAAGAGTCTTGTCGGTGATCATGGCGGACCTCACGACTGACGGCCGGAGGCGGCTTGCTTGATGGCCTCGCGGATGCGCACATAGGTGCCGCAGCGGCAGATGTTGCCGGCCATCGCGGCGTCGATGTCGGAATCGTCAGGGCTGGGCGTTGCCGCCAGCAGTGCCGCGGCCGACATGATCTGGCCGGACTGGCAGTAGCCGCACTGGATCACTTCGGCATCGAGCCAGGCCTTCTGCACCTTTGCGCCCGCTGGCGTGCTGCCGACATGCTCGATCGTGGTGATGGCGCGGTTCGCGACCGCGCTGACCGGCAAGACGCAGGAGCGGACTGCCTTGCCGTCGACGTGCACGGTGCAGGCGCCACACTGCGCAATCCCGCAGCCGAACTTGGTGCCGGTCATCCCAAGGACGTCGCGCAGCACCCACAGCAGCGGCATGTCAGGTGGCGCGTCGAACGATTTCGTTTCGCCGTTGATGGTGAGAACAGTTGCCATATGCATCCCCTTGCTCGCTCGATCGCTTGCGGCGATCTAGTCAGCGAATTTGCGCGCACAATAATCATATCGATGCGAAACGATGAAGCGTCGACATGTCCGGCAATGCATTTTTGCGCAGTGAGCGCGTTAGGCCATGACGTTCACGAATTTGTGCGGCGATCACTGCAGTAATTTTGGGCTAATTGATATGATAATCGTCATTTTCTGACGCATTTTGCTCACAAGCGTCATTGATGGCCACAGAAGATCGTGCGAATGCGCAAAATCATGCGATGACGAAACTCGTGCGATTGTGGAAGTCGATCGACGGCGCGATCAATTGCCGCGACTCATTGTTGTGCCCTCTCCCCTTGTGGGAGAGGGCAGCGAGGCCGGTAGACGCAGGCTCATTCGGGTGAGGGGTCCGTCTCCGCGTACGGGCGCCGTTTTGGATCAAGCGACAAAGGGAAGCCTGATCGCGAACGAGGCACCGCCATGCTCCCGATTGCTCGCTGATATGAACCCGTTGTGTGCTTCGATAATGGTGCGCGCAATGGACAAGCCCATGCCCATGCCTTCCGCTTTACTGCTGTAAAACGGCTCGAAAACCTGTTTCAATTTGTCTTCTGGAATGCCGGGTCCGCGATCTGACACGGATAGCTCGGCGAATTGCTCGACGCGCGCGGTCCGGATGCTGATAGTGCGGCTTTCGTGAGACGTGTCCTTCATAGCCTCGACCCCGTTCAGCACAAGGTTCAAAATGACTTGTTGAAGCTGAATGCGATCGCCGAGGATCGGTAGCGCATCTGGCGTGATCACGTTGACCATTTCGAATTTTCGGCTGACGGTTAGCGCCGAAAGAAATCTGACCGTCTCTTGCACAACCTCATTGAGGTCCAGTTGCTTCAATTCGAACGGCGCCTTCTTTAGGAGGCTGCGCATCCTGCGAATGACCTCGGTGGCACGCCGGTCATCCTGTAAAATATCGTTCACAATTTCCCTGAGTTCAACGACATCGGAAAGTGCAGCGATATCGGGACGCTGCGATTGCAGGATCGCGGCTGCGGTTTCGGCGTTCGTCAGAATAGACCCAAGCGGCTGGTTGATCTCGTGAGCAATCGAGGCGGTCAGTTCGCCAGCGGTCGCGAAGCGATTAACGTGGGCCAGTTCAGTCATGCGCTGTCGCGACTGTACTTCGGCGAATTGACGACGGCGATGCTCACGTAGCAGGATAGCAATAAGCCCGGCTTGTATGAGAAAAACCGCGACGACGGATGCGATCAGCCATAAATACCGTTCCCACACCGATGGCTCGCGGAAGTAGACCGTGCTGCCGGGCGGCAGGTGGCTGTCGCTGATCCCGAACCGCTGCATTTGCCGCCAATCGAACCTTGGCAGCTCGAATTGGCTGGGTGCGACCTTTACGTCGCCAGCTTTTTCACCGTTTAGAATACGGATTGCCGCCGCGGCTGCGATAGTCATGCCCTTCTCGATCGAATGCATAGAGCCGCCGACAATCGAGCCATCAAAAAATCCGTCAAGATAGGAAAAGATGGGAGCATCGGCGGCAGCCGAGAGCCTGTGCAAGGCGGCAGTGCCCTCATGTGTAACACCCGCCGCATCAACGCTCATCAGATGCCAGAAGATGGCGCTGTGAGGTGGAAGATGTGCCGCGTCTTTCAGGATATCTTCAAATGACAGCTTGTTATACCATCGTAGTTCAACCCGCCCGCTGAACGGTGCGAGTTCTCGCTCCAATACCCCTTGCCAAAATGTTTCATTGGGCGAAGCCCCATTCACGACGGCGATCACTTTCGTGTCGGGCAACACCTTCAGAATAGTTTCGATGGCGGCAGGAAAATTATGAGCCGCAGCGGCCACGGTGTCATACTCGGTCAGCTTGTCGTATTGGACCCGTCGCGCCTCGACGGAAGTAAACATCATTGGTGTCTTGGGGAAAAGCTGAGCGCGATACCGCTGCACAAACTCGGCAGCTGGCGCACCGAGGGCGACAATGAGGTCGGGAGGTTTGGCCCCGTACAATGCTTGGAGGTAACCGATAAAGGGTGCGAGCGCCTTGTCGTCGTCCACAAGGGCGCTTAGCAGCGAGTGGTCCTGAAAGTCGATTGGGACTTTCGATTGCTTGATCATTTGAGGGCGAAGAAACTCAGCGAAATCGGTCCACCGTTTGAAGCGGAGGCCGAATGATTGCAGCATCAAAACGCGCTTGGGCTCAGGATCAGCCGCCCGACCCGGCCCCAGTGTTGCCAGCAACAATGCGACGACCAGCGGGGCGGCGAAGGTCCGCCTGCAAAAGGATCGCCAGGATAGTGAGAACAGGCAAAACCGCATTGCCATCCTAGTCCCCTCGGTCCCGGAGCCTAATGGCACGGCCGAATGTTTAATAGGCCGAAAAACGGCTGTCGGCGGCTTGGCCGGGGAGAGCGATCAGGACTGGACCCAGCGGCAGCGGACCGCAACGATTCCGGGGACAATGAATTCCAGCCGAAATCTTGGTTTAACTGCACGCGCTAACGGTGGCTGAAAGTTGAAGCTCGGGGTTCGCCCGAGCTTCAACAGGAGCAAGCCATGCGAAGCCCGAAGCCGTTCACCGTCTATCAGCCGGTCCCGGCCAAAGCCCGAAGCCGCTCTTCACCGTCCACGCCTATTCGCTCGATCAGGCGCGGACTTGAGCGGAAGACGATGGAAGTCGCGGTCGACGGGTTAATAGGCGCAAATATAGTTTCCGTAAGCATCGTAGCAACTGCGGCGGTACGCAGCAGTGCCAACGGCAGCCGCGCCTACCGCTGCCGCTCCTACACCGTAGCCCCGATAGCCGTAGCCGCGATAGCCGCCCCGATAGCCGTAGCCACGGTAGCCTGCGCCGCGCACCGCAACAGCGCCGCCGCCTCGCGGTCCTCGAACTGCGACCGCACCGCCGCGATAACCGCCGCCACCCCGATAGGCACCTCCGCCGCGCCGAGCCTCGGCATCATCGGGGATCAAGCAGGCGGTGAGCAAAACGAAAGCTGCAAGAGAAGCAAGAATGAAGCGGAGCATGACAGAAACCCTTCCATGAATTCCTTAAGCCCCGCTCGCGAGATTGCGGCTCTCTCCGCGCAGGAGCTTGATGTAGATCAATCGAACCCGCGCACTGCGGCGACTACGCTGTGTTCTGCCGCACCTGAGAAGGCGATGAGCCTCAGTTGCGCAAGTTCCAAGAGAGAGGTCCGCCATGCATCCGAGCAAGCATCTTTCGATCAGGTCAGCGACTGTTGCCGGGATTGCTGCCAGCGCCCTGTTGGGCCTTGCAGGTCTCACGCTCAATCCAGGCCCAGCCAATGCGGTCGTGTATTGCCAATACACTGCCTACCCAGCGGGTTGCGTTGCTCGGGCAGGCGTCGTGCTCAGGCCCCGCCCGGTGGCGCGCGCCGCAGTCCGTCATAACGCCGGCGGCAATGCGAATGGTGGCGTCAATCGTGTCGGAGCCAGGCGGTAAAGGCCGGTTTCGCAAGCCAGGAAGAAGCCGCCATCGCTTCGTCCCGGTGGCGGCTTTGCTTTGTCTGGCGGGGATAGGCCACGGTACCGACGGGGCGGCTTTAGGCATGAAACACACTTGGTACGTCACTTTTGAAGTGCCGCTGGATGGCACACTGTCAAGACGGCGACATCCGCGGCTAACCAACACGTTTGAAAGCGAAGCAGCAGCCAAGGATTTTGCGCGAACCAAATTCAACGACGGACTGATCGTCAGTGCAGGGACTGTCATCCCTCACTTTCCGAGAGTGTCGATCCCATCGGCCGAAATCCCAACGTGGCTCGAAGCACCGAACCAAGTTGATCCAGATCAATAACTAGGCCACCGACGCTGGTGACATGCTCTAAGGGGCAGCAACCGGGAGCCTGACCATGAATGAACGTTCGGAGCCGAAACAGGTCTGTCGTCGCAACGCACTAACCTTCCTTGGATACGCAGGGGTGTTTGGGCTTGTGGTTTCGTCCTCAATTTTGGCGGCCTCAGAGGCTGTTGCTCAAACCACTGCGCCAGCCGCCGCGCCTACCACGCCGCCAGCGGACGCGCCGAAGTCAGGCACAGAACGCCGCCAGGAGCGGCGCAGCGGGCGAACAGAGCGCCGCCAGGAACGCCGCACGGGACGCACAGAGCGGCGCCAAGAGAGGCGTACGGGACGCGACGAGCGACGGGACGCTCGCGACGGCACCCCGGCCGCCACGACGACCACCGAGCAAAAGAAGTAGTCCGTTCATTGCCAAGCACAGCTACCGGGCCGCCCAAGCGTAGGCCCGGAAGGCCGTACAGCGCGCGGCCAGCGCCGTCTACGGAAAGCGGGGCGGGGCTATCGAAATCGGCTTCTCTCGCGAGGGGAGAAGAGGAGGGGATGGAAATTTCGGAATAATAGCAGTATACGCCTGTTTTGCCCGACGGCGCAAGCGCTTCAGAGGCGTCTGGATCGAGGGATTCATCAGGCGCTTAAGCCATTGATTCTGCCCGCCCCGGCTACTGTGCATGGGGTTGTTTTCGAGGTTTCTGATTCAGGGAGACCATGCGCCCCCGCCGCAAGCGCGTCGCGACGACCCTCAGCTCTGCCGAAAGCCCATCCGGAAGGCGCCCCAGTGCTTGCCGCGGATCATGATCGGCGAGGACAGGTCCTTCATCAGCACGAACTGCCCGCCGCCCATGTCGCGGCGATAGGTCTGCAGCAGGAACGGCTTGGTGTTGGCCGCGACCTTCTGCACCGCGCGATCGGTGAACAGGCGGCGGTTGCGGCAATTGGCGTTATTCCAGACCGGGTCCTTGCCCTGCGGCAGGCGGTAGTTCGGGTTGTGCGTCGGCAGATAGCCGCCCTTGGCCCAGGCGACGCAGAACACGATGCGGGGATCGGATTTCTGGATCGGGTCCTGGATCGCGGGCAGCACGCGGTCTGTGAAGTCGACATAGTTGGTGTTGTACTGCTTGGGATCGGTGCCGGGGATTTCCCGATAGTTCTCGTCCATGAACTGGTCGAGCGTGATCTCGCCGCGGCCGATGGCGGCTTCGAACTCGTCCGAGATCCGCTTTGCGATCTCGACGACAATTCGGATCAGCGGCGCATCCGATGTCTCGACGCCGCTGTCGGCGATCAGCGCGATCAGCCCTTCCGACGTGTCGAGCAGTTTGGTCACGCGCTGATCGGCGTTCTTGAGATCGCGTGAGGAGAGATCGACGCCCTTGGCGAGTTCGTTGAGCTCGCTGATGACGGTGTCGCAGTGTCCGAGGTTGGAGGTTGCCGCGCGCGTGACGCTGCCGATCTCCGCTTCCACCGAGGCGAAGCCCTGCTGAACCCGCGAGATGATGCCGGAGATCCGCTGGGCGCCTTCGCCGGCCGTCTTCGCGCGCTGCGAGGCATCGCTGCTCTCGCCGATCAGACCTTCGATCTGGCCGTCGAGATCGCGCACGGTGTCGGAGATCTGGTGCGTGGCCTGGCGGGTGGCTTCCGCGAGGTTCTTGACCTCGCTTGCCACCACCGCGAAGCCGCGGCCGGCATTGCCGGCGCGTGCCGCCTCGATGGTGGCATTGAGCGCGAGCAGATTGGTCTGCTTCGCGATCGCCTCGATCGAGCCGGAGACCTTTGCGACTTGTGCCAGCGCGGAGCCGACTGCGCTGAGCCGCGCCTCGATGCGTTCGACGGCTGCAACGAGTTCGGAGATGTGGCTAACCGCGGCGTCGACTGCGCCGCGCGACTGCGCGATCTCGCCGACCGCCGCTGACGTGGTCGTTTGCACCGCCTGTGACGCATTGGCGATGTCGTGGTTGGCCGACACCATCGTCTCGGCGGTTTCCTGGAGGTGGTGGAAACGTTCCGACTGGTTCGCGACGCGGCTTGCGACTTCCTGGACGTTGCCGGCGATGTCAGCCAGTTCCACGCCGAGGCCGCCGATGCGGTCGGCGAGCTGATCGATCAGCCGTTCGGAAAGTGTTCGGTTGGAGCCGGTGTCCAGTACTGCAAGTTGTACGACGGACATGTCTTGAGAGTCCTCCAGTCAGAGCCATTCGCCGGCTCTCCGCGGCATTCCCATTCCAATATCGATCTTAGGAGGTGATTCGCGCTTTGGCGTCTTGCCTGAGCGCGCACTAGAGCTTGTAGGCCGTCCTGAATCCGCCCCAGTGCCGGCCTTGCACGCGGATCGGAACGTCGATCTCGCGCATCATCACCGTATTTCCGTTGCCCATGTCGCGTGCATAGCTCTGCACCAGATACGAGCGCAGGTTGCGCGCGGCAGCCAACCCCGCCGGATCGTTGAACATCCGCCGGTTGCGGCTGTTGGCCGTGTTCCAGGCGGCATCACCAGGCCGCTGCGGATGCGAATAGATCCTATTGTGCACCGGCAGGAAGCCGTTGCGATCGACCATGGCGCAGAATGCCATGCGCGGGTCCTTCGCCAGAAAGGCTTCCTGGAACGCCGGCAGCGCGCGATCGGCCCAATCCAGATATCTGGTGCGGTACTGCTGCGGATTGGTTCCGGCGATTTCGGCATAATCGGTGTCGAAGAGGTGGTCGATCTTCACCTCGCCGCGGGCAACCGCCTGCTCGAAGATCGCGGTCAGCGCGTTACCCGCCTCCATGGCGCGGGTGACAAACTCCGTGTTCTCCTCGTGGATCGACCACAGCCTGTCCTCGATCTTCTCGCGTAGCTCGGCATTGGGACTAACGAATTGCGCGCGGGCCCCGGCCTTGGACTGCTCGACCACGCGCAGGCGGCAGGCACCGACGCCTTCGAGGGTGCCTTCGACCATGGCTTGCGATACAAGGCGGCCCGCGTCCGCGCCGCCGATCAGCACGCCGTCCATCGCTATCTCGTAGACCGGCAGCACGCCGCGGGCGGTTTCGAGCTTGAGATGGCAGGGCAGCCGCTCGGTCTTGCGGCGGTCGTCGTGCTCGCTCTGGCGCAGCAGCACGGCGCAGCGCGATTTCAGTTTCTGTGCGAAGGCGGTCACGGCCTTGCCTGCGCTGGCGACGTGCTCGCCGTGGCTCTCGGCCGCCTTGGTCGCAGCATCGATCTCGGCTGCGCTTTCGCCGACCGAGATGATGAACTGCGACGCGCTGGTCGCGTTGCCGGAGACTTCGCTGGTGGTGGCATTCTGTTCGGCGACCGCGCCGTTGACGGTCTCGAACACCGGACGGATCGCCTCGATCGCCTGCGAGATGCGGTGCACCGCATCTGCTGAGCCGGCGGCGTCGCGCTGCAGAGCGTCGATCTTTTTGGTGATCTCCTCCGTCGCGCCCTGGGTCTGCACCGCGAGTGCCTTGACCTCGGTGGCGACGACCGCGAAGCCTCTTCCCGCAGCGCCCGCGCGCGCGGCCTCGATGGTCGAGTTGAGCGCGAGCAGCGTCGTCTGCCGCGCGATCTGTGCGATCAGATTGACGACGTTGCCGATGGCGGCCGAGGATTCGCGCAAGCGATCGACATTGGCGCGGGCTTCCTGTGCCGCGGCACTGGCCTCGTCGGCGAGCTTGCCGGCCTCGCGAACCTGCGCCCCGATGCCCAGCGCCGACTGGGTGAATTTGTCGGCGGCATGGGCGAAGGTGGAGGCATTCGATTGCGCGGCGTTGGTCCGGCCGGTCAGGGCGTCGGTGCGGTCGCGAATGGCGGCAAGCGTCGTGGCGGTCGCCTCGGCGCCGCCGGCCACCGAATTGGCGGCGCGCTCGAGCTGGCGAATCATGGCGCCCAGCTCGAGTTCCAGCAGTTCCAGGATTTCCTTGGCCGAATCGCTTTCGACGGCCGCGGCAGGCTCGGGATGGGCCGCCGGCTGCGCGGCCTGCGGGGCAGCCGCAGTTGCAGCCATGTCCGGCAGACGCTTCCGAAATAGTTCGAATGCCATCAGCTCTCTCTTGTCACGGGACGGTCGGAGGCTATTTTCGCAGGCTGGAATGAAATCAGGGTTAACGATGCCTGACATCTAGGCACGGGCCCGTACGGTGTTACCTTAAAGTCGTAGAGCCTCTTTCTTTCCAGGGGGGTCGCGGCCTATAAGGCCGCGCTTCCCACGCTCACCTTGGCGCACGAGTCCCTAGAGAAGATCACGCATGGCCGGACATTCCCAATTCAAGAACATCATGCACCGCAAGGGGCGGCAGGATGCCCAGAAGTCGAAACTGTTCGGCAAGCTGGCGCGGGAAATCACCGTCGCGGCCAAGCTGGGGACGCCCGACCCCAACATGAACCCGCGCCTGCGTGCCGCCATCACCGCGGCGCGCCAGGAGAACATGCCGAAGGACAATATCGAGCGCGCCGTCAAGAAGGCGCTCGGCAGCGACAGCGAGAATTATGACGAGATCCGCTACGAGGGTTACGGCCCGGGCGGCGTTGCCGTCATCGTCGAGGCGCTGACCGACAATCGCAACCGCGCGGCTTCCGACATCCGCTCCTTCTTCGCCAAGTCCGGCGGCAATCTCGGTGAAACCGGCTCGGTCTCCTTCATGTTCGACCGAACCGGCATCATCGAATACGACCGCAGCATCGCCTCCGACGATGCGGTGCTGGATGCCGCGATCGAGGCCGGCGCCGACGACGTGATCTCGAGCGAAGGCGGCCACGAGATCTACGCCTCGACCGAAGGCTATCGCGACGTCGCCAAGGCGCTGGAGGCCAAGTTCGGCGAGCCGCGCAAGGCCGCGCTGATCTGGAAGCCGCAGAACACGGTCGCAGTCGACGACGAGACCGGCGAGAAGCTGCTCAAGCTGATGGACCTGCTCAACGAGCACGACGACGTCCAGCACGTCTACGCCAATTTCGAGGTGTCGGACGCGCTGCTGGCGAAGATGGGCGGGTAGGGGGGCACTTCCCCTGTTACTTCCGTTCTGTTTCTGTTTCCCCCACGGCGGCCAGCCGCTATCACTGGCTCATGACGACGCTCCCGATTCGTGGCCCCGTTCGCATCATCGGCATCGACCCTGGCCTGCGCCGCACCGGCTGGGGCGTGATCGAGGCCGAGGGCAACCGCCTGATCTACGTCGCCTGCGGCTCGGTGGAGCCGCCGGACGATTTGCCGCTGGCGAGCCGGCTGCTCGCGATCCATGAGGGGCTGGCCGCCGTCCTGTCCAGTCACAAGCCGATGGAAGCCGCGGTCGAGCAGACTTTCGTCAATAAGGACGGCGTCGCGACGCTGAAGCTCGGCCAGGCCCGCGGCGTCGCCATGCTCGCGCCTGCGATGTTCGGCATCAGTGTTGCCGAATACGCGCCGAACCAGGTGAAGAAGACGGTGGTCGGCGCCGGCCACGCCGACAAGCAGCAGATCGCGATGATGCTCAAGATTTTGCTGCCGAAGGCCGATCCGCCGTCCGCGGACGCCGCCGACGCGCTCGCCATCGCCATCACCCATGCCCATCATCGCCAGAGCACCGCGCTGCGGCTGAAGGTGGCAGGCTTATGATCGGCAAGCTCAAGGGCCTGATCGATTCCTACGGCGAGGATTTCGTCATCCTCGACGTCGGCGGGGTCGGTTATCAGGTGCATTGCTCGACGCGCACGCTGCAGCATCTGCCCTCGCCGGGCGAGGCCGCCGTGCTGTCGATCGAGACCTATGTTCGCGAGGATCAGATCAAGCTGTTCGGCTTCCGCAGCGATCAGGAGCGCGAATGGTTTCGCCTGCTTCAGACCGTGCAGGGCGTCGGCGCCAAGGTCGCGCTCGCCGTGCTCGGCACGCTTGGGCCGTCCGACCTCGCCAACGCGATCGCGTTGCGCGACAAGGCTGCGGTGGCGCGCACGCCGGGTGTCGGCCCCAAAGTCGCAGAGCGCATCGTCACCGAGTTGAAGGACAAGGCGCCGGCCTTTGCCAATGTCGATCCGGCGGTCGTGCACCTCGCCGGCGCCGTCGACGACCAGCGCGCGCCGCGGCCCGTGGCGGACGCGATCTCCGCGCTGGTCAATCTCGGCTACGGCCAGCCGCAAGCTGCCGCGGCCATTGCATCTGCATCGCGCAGCGCGGGTGAGAATGCGGAGACCGCGCAGCTCATTCGCCTTGGCCTGAAGGAGCTCGCGAAGTGAGCGATCCTAAGGCCAACCGCATGGTCACGCCCGAGCGCCGCAGCGACGATGTCGGCGACACTGCGCTGCGTCCGCAATCGCTGTCCGACTTCGTCGGCCAGCAGCAGGCGCGCAAGAATCTGTCCATCTTCATCGAGGCGGCGCGCAAGCGCGGCGAGGCGCTGGATCACGTGTTGTTCGTCGGTCCTCCCGGCCTCGGCAAGACCACGCTGGCGCAGATCGTGGCCAAGGAGCTCGGCGTCGGCTTTCGTGCCACGTCGGGCCCGGTGATCGCCAAGGCCGGCGATCTCGCCGCGCTGCTCACCAATCTCGAAGAGCGCGACGTGCTGTTCATCGACGAGATCCATCGCCTGAGCCCGGCGGTGGAAGAAGTACTCTATCCCGCGATGGAGGATTTCCAGCTCGACCTCATCATCGGCGAGGGTCCGGCGGCGCGCTCGGTCAAGATCGAGCTATCGAAATTCACCCTCGTCGGCGCCACCACCCGCGCCGGTCTGCTCACCAATCCCTTGCGCGACCGTTTCGGCATTCCGGTCCGGTTGAATTTCTACACCATCGAGGAGCTGGAAAGCATCGTCACCCGTGGTGCCCGCGTGCTCAACGTCGGCATGAGCGCGGATGGCGCCAACGAGATCGCGCGACGCGCGCGTGGCACGCCGCGTATCGCCGGCCGGCTGCTGCGCCGCGTGCGCGATTTTGCTTCGGCGGCCGATGCCGACAGGATCGATCGCAAGATTGCCGACCACGCGCTGAGCGCGCTCGAGGTCGATGCCGCCGGCCTCGACGCGATGGACCGCCGTTACCTCACGACCATCGCGCAGAACTATGGCGGCGGCCCGGTCGGCGTCGAGACGATGGCCGCCGCTCTGTCGGAGCCGCGCGATGCGATCGAAGACATCATCGAGCCCTATCTGATCCAGTGCGGCTATCTGCAGCGCACTCCGCGCGGCCGCCTGCTCACCTCGCACGCCTTTCGCCATCTCGGCATCAGCGAGCCATCGCGCGATGCGGCGGCACAGTTCGGCCTGTTCGGCACCGACGAGAGCGACGACTGATCTGCGCAAGTACGGACGGTCGGGCCGTCATGAATTTCCGGTGATCTCGTGCAGAGGGTCTGCACAAGCGCACCCCATTTCCGCTTCAATCGGGTCGCATCAACAAGCTGCATCACGATCGGGCTGCCATGATCACGCGCCGTCACCTCATCCGTTCCTTCGGCGGCCTCTCCGCTCTCGCCGTCTCGACCGCGGCCTACGGCGTCGGCGTCGAGCCGGTGCTGCGGCTTCGCGTCACCCGCTATCATCCAACCCCGCGGCAATGGCCGGCGGACTTCCCGCTGAAGATTGCCGTGATCGCCGACATCCATGCCTGCGATCCCTGGATGCCGCTGGAGCGGATCGAAGCCATCGTCGACCGCACCAATGCGCTCAGCGCGGATATCATCGTGCTGCTCGGCGACTATGTTGCCGGTCTGCACCAGGTCACGCGCATCATTCCGGCGAGCGAATGGGCCAAGGTGCTGGCCGGCCTGAAAGCGCCGCTCGGCGTCCATGCCGTCATGGGCAACCATGACTATTGGGCCGATAGGACCGTGCAGCAGGCCGGCCACGGGCCGACGGTCGCGCATCGCGCGCTGGAGGCGGCCGGCATTCCCGTCTACGAGAACGACGTCGTGCGGCTCGCCAAGGATGGCCGCGCATTCTGGCTCGCCGGCCTTGGCGATCAACTCGCCTTTCTGCCGGCGCGACGCTTCCGGAGCACGGGACGCTTCGGCGCCGACGATCTCGACGCGACGCTTGCCAAGGTCACCGACGACGCGCCGATCATCCTGCTCGCGCATGAGCCCAATATCGCGCCGCGCATGCCCGCCCGCGTCGCGCTGCAACTGTCCGGCCACACCCATGGTGGCCAGGTCCGCCTGCTCGGCTGGTCGCCGGCGGTTCCGCCGCAGCACGGCATCCGGCTCGCCTATGGTCATGTCCGGCTGAAATGCGACGTCATCATCTCCGGCGGCCTCGGTTGCAGCATCATGCCGCTCCGCGTCGGCGTGCCGCCGGAGATCGTCGAGGTGACGCTGGGGCGTGGGCCGGCGGTGGTCTAGCCACGCTTGCGCAGCCGGCCGTTTTTGCGCAAAACGGGCTGGTTACCGAAAAGCGAAGAGGCTCGCGACGTGACAGCTCATCTCGACGGCGAGATCCGCGACGGCCGCCACCATATGCAGGTCCGCGTCTATTACGAGGACACGGATTTCCCTGACTTGCCATTGTCGTAGTAGGCAAACGTGCTGATTTCTCGCGCCTTGCTGCGGTTTTCTGGGAAAAGGTTCTTGCCGTAAAGCGCGGAGCTGTTCAGGTAGGGCGTATATTCGTAGGGCATCCGCTTGCGAACCGGATGCACTACTATGCATTCGATCAAGTTGCGGAAGGCTACGCGAGTTTCGATCGCCTTCGGATTGGCCTTGAGCGCGGTGACCAGTCTTCTAACCTCCGAACGGTATCGGTCACCGAATTTCGGGTGATCGAAGCCAATGACATTTTCGCCGCCAGCGCCCAGCAGCCGCAAGCGCTCTTCAACGCTTTCCCGCTCCAGGTCGCACTCATCGATGCGCTTGAGCAACTCGTCCGGCTTCCGGCGGCTATTTGCGATGGCATATGACAGGCGTTCCATCTCGGTAGTCAACACGCGGCGTCGACGCTCTAGCTTAGAGTGTTCGCTGCCCTTGTTCCGATCGTTTTTGCGCTCCTCCTTCCAGGCACACATCGCCTCTTCAATGGCTTTCGGCGAAAGCAATTTCAGTTGGATTTTGTCGGAGGCATCCTCGAGCAGAACGTCCATGTCGAAGCTACGGGTGTGCTCGCACGTGCCCCGCTGATGCGCGCTCGCGCATGCCGCGCGCGGTGCACCGTTACGCGAGGATTGAGCGATTCGCATGTGGCCATTGCAGACGCCGCACCGGAGCACACCGGCAAGCGGGTGCTCGTTGTTGCGCGGGATCACGGCGCGACGCCGCGGCTTGCCAGTCGGTCCGAACATAGATACGGCGCGCGCGCTACGAACCTCATGCGCTCGATTCCAGAGCGCTTGCGGCACGATCCGTAGCTCCGGCTTCTTAACTATGATGTGGCGCTCTTCTGGATTGCGGCGCTTCTGTTTCTTCTGGGTCTCCGGGTTGAGAATTGTCGAGCGAACGTTCCAATGTATCTCGCCTATATATAGATCGTTGCCGATAATACCGCGACCATGCCGGCCGCCTGTAATGCACTGGTGATTCCAGGTGGTACGATCAGCCTTGTTCTTGTGACGAGTTGCCCCTGGTGAGGGCACGCCTTCGCGGGTGAGATCAGCGGCGATAGTTCGGGTCGAGCGGCCCGCTGCATATTCGCTGAAGATGCGGAGCACAATCTTTGCTTCGTTGTCATCGATCACGCGTTCGCCCGGCGCGCCCGGCCTCGGCCGATAACCATAGGCGCATGAGCCAGGAATTCTTCCGTTGGCAACAGCGTTGTCATGGCCGCGCCGAACCTTTTCGGCGAGCTGCGGCTTGTAAATCGTGTTGTAGAGACTTGCGATGCTGATGTCAGTGGCGGTCGCATAGACCCCCTTCTGATCCATCAGCTCAACGCCGTTGAACTCGAAGACCTGCTTGAGACGCTGGATGGTCGCGGGATCGCGCGACAAGCGGTCGAAATGCTCAACCACGACTACGTCAAAGTCCCGGTTTCTCACACCGTTGAGTAAACGCTGATAGCCGTCCCGCGCACCTTCGGTAAGACCAGATTTTGCGGCATCGACAAACTCGCCGATGACATCGAGGTCGTTGCGCAATGCGACCTTCCGGCAGAGCAATAGCTGACCATCAATCGAGGTCGCCTTTTGCATGTCGCTGGAATAACGGGCGTATAGTACGGCCGTTTTCTTCGATGACGCTGTCGTCATGTCGGTCCTTTATCGGCTGCCCCGAGCCGTGATTTTCATCCCGTGCGACCTGACGTCCGATAGCGCGCGCCAACTCAAACCAGATTTCCTCATTGTCCGGATTATCCCAGCTCTGAGGATGTGAGGGGGCGAGCGGTCGAATGATCGCTCGTTGTCTTCGGAGAGATCGGGTGCGGGTACGCATTTGCAAACTCGCGAGCAGAAGCTAGCCTAAATTTCTGCGCTGCGCTACAGCCAAGCCGCAGCGATTACTCGCAACGCTTCTCGCATGCTGACTTCGGCAGCGTCGAATGAAAATGAAATTGTTGAAGTGCCGCGGCGCGCGTGAGGGCATTCCTAGCGATGAGGCGCGTAGTCGAGAGCAGATACGCTAAGCAAAGCGGAGTAAAAATACTTGCGGGTGACGGCGACGAAGTCCGTGGCTGCGTGAGCTGTGCCTAGCGGACCCGTTCTCGGTTCATGAGGCTTCTCGTACAGATGTGTAGTGGCCGGCGCGGAGCGCCGGCTCGTCCATCAACCGCTGGCGGACGGATTGTCGCGCACAGCCCAGACGCCGTGGTTCGACCCAAGGAACCGTCGCTGGTTGGGGCTTTCTTATTCCGTTGGTTCGATGACCCTTGCGTCGAGCCTCCAAGAGCAAGCACTCGCGTGTGGGTGAGCTCCGAAAGCGCGCGTCGAAAAAGCACTGTCAGAAAAACGCTTACTTCTGACAGAGTCCTCCCGTTCCGGCATCCAAGTAGTTCAAAACTGAACTCGCTTCAGCTCCCGTCCGGCGTCTGGATCCCCGCGGATTTCCTTGTATGGGGCTTTTTTTGTCAAGGAGGCGTTTCAAGAGGCGACAGGTCGCGCATCTTTTCCTTCGTCAGTTTCTTTGTTCGATCTGAAAGCCGTTT